>CAUZBA010000310.1:0-4393 GCA_963577635.1 Phycisphaerae bacterium | reverse complement strand
AGTGAAGTAGCCGATGCGCACGAGGTTGTAGAGGCGGTCGGCGCCGCTTGGCGCCCAATCGCGCGTCACCTGAACCACGAACGGCCCCTGGGTCGTCTCGAACCGGATCTTGACCACGGCCGGGCATTGCGCGGTCGCCGCCGAGGGATTCAGCAGTGCCGATCCATCGGTCGTGTCAGGCTGCGCCGGCGTTGTCGATTCGGGCATGGCAGGTTGCTCCTTTGCGACCATAGGGGGTTGCGTCCTCACATGGTCGCTCCGCGGCGCGGTGCGTTCGGACGCCGAATCGCAGGCCGCAGACAGGACGGTTGCGAACACCACGAACAGGGTACAGGTGAAGATCTTCGTCATGTCGATCTCTGGTCTCGCGCTGCGACCCGTTGCAGCGGTCGGGCATTGTAGCGATGTCGCCTCGATGCCGCTCGGCCGCCTGCCGGGGACGATCGGCACCTCGCACGGCCCCGCCGGTACTTCTATTATCTGCCTTATGGCCAGGGAAGCGGACGTCATCGTAATCGGCGCCGGTCACAACGGTCTTGTGTGCGCCGGCTACCTGGCCAAGGCAGGTCTGAACGTGCTCGTCCTGGAGCGCAGCTCGCGCATTGGCGGTGCGTGCGTCACGGAAGAGCTCGTGCCCGGCTACCGCTTCTCGACCTTCGCCTACGGCGCGCACGGGCCGGGGCCGAAGATCTGCCGCGACCTCGAAATCCCTGAAGACGCCTTCAAGATCACACCGAAGGACCTTGCGTGCTTCATGCCCTTTCCCGACGGCGATCACATCATGCTCTGGATGGATCCGCAGCGCACCGCCGCGGATCTGGACCGTTTCGGGCCCGGAGAGGCGGAGGGGTACCTCGCCTATGGCCGCTTCATAGGGTCCTGCATCGACCTGACCCGTGAGTGGTTCCTGAGCCCGCCGATGAGCCACAGCCAGCTTTACGAGAAGTACGCCGGGACATATCGCGCCGCGACACTCGAGACGATGCTGACGCGCAGCATCTGGGACGTCCTGTGCGACTTTGTCGAAAGTGAGAAGATCCGATGCTGCATGGCCAGGGCCGACGACTGCGGCGACCCGACGACCGTCGGATCGCTGCTGGCCGAGGTGATCGAAAGTGCCAGCGACGGCGTCGGCGTCAAGAACGTGTCCGGGGCCCTCCACGGGGGCATGGGCATGATCACGGCCGCCCTGGCCGACGCGGCACGGCGCTACGGGGCCGAGATCCGCACCGAATGTCCCGTTGAACAGATCGTCGTTGAGAACGGAAAGGCGATCGGCGTGCGCCTCGAATCGGGCGGCACGGTGCGCGGCGGCCTGATCGTTTCGAACGCCGACCCCAAACGAACGTTCCTGCGCCTGGTCGGCGCCGACGACCTGCCGGATGACTTTCGCGCGCAGGTGCGGCGCATCCGCACACGCGCTGGTTACATGAAATACCACGCGATCCTTTCGGGAGTGCCGCGTTTCACCGCCATGCCGCCGCAGAGGGCAGGCGACGCCCGGGCCGTCGCGGCCGTGCGCATCGCGCCGTCACTCGACGCGTACCGCCGTGCCTGGCTGGATGCGCAAACCGGCATCCCGTCGCGCGAGCCCGTGGCCAGCCTGCAACTTCCCACCGCCTACACGCCCGAGATGGCGCAACCCGGCAAGCACATCTTCGGGGCCTGGATCCGCTACGCTCCGGCCCGGCCCCGCGACGGCGACTGGGAGCAGCTTCGCGAACCGACGATGCGGAACTTCGTTCGGTTGATCGAGTCGTACGCCCCCGGGTTCACCGACCTGATCGAATGGCAGCGGCTCTACACGCCCGCGGACATCGAAGCCGAGACGGGCATCACCGATGCCAGCATCCGCCACGTCGACATGACACTCGACCAGATGCTGCACCGCCGCCCGCTGCCTGCGTGGTCGGCCTACCGTTCACCCCTGGACCGCTTGTGGATGTGCGGATCGGGCACGCACCCGTGCGGATCGGTCACCGGCGGACCGGGCCACAACGCCGCGCATGCGATCCTGGATCACCTGGGGCTCAAGACGAATCATGCTCAAGCGAATTGACCACACGAACATCGTCGTCGTCGACCTCGAGGCCATGACGCGCTTTTACAGCGAGGTCTTGGGCCTGAAACCGATTAAACGCGCCTCGATCGACGGGCCGTGGGTGGATCAGCTCGTCGGGCTCACTTCCGTGGCGGCGGACGTCGTCTATCTCGAAGCGCCGGACGGCTCGCGCGTCGAGCTGATCCGTTTCAGGCAACCTCGAACCGTCCGGCCGCCCCAACTCGAACAGGCAAACACACCCGGCCTGCGCCACATGGCCTTTCGCGTCGACGACATCGATGGGATGGCCGCTGAGCTGAAAACGCAGGGCGTCAAGCTGCTCAGCGATGTACAGAATGTGCCGGACGCTCAGGTGACTTATGAGGGAGGGGCCCGCAAGCGCCTGGTCTACTTTCACGATCCGGAGGGGAATCTCTTGGAGTTTTGTGAGTACAAGTAAGAAGCGACGGAGCGACGGAGCGACGAAGGGTTGTAATTCGAAGGGTTGTTGGTGGCGCGCTACGTTGGGGTTAAGTGGTCGACGCTAAGGCGACGGTTCCGTCACACGGCCCCCCCCCTTCGTCGCTCCATCGCTTCTTCGTGCCTACGTCGCTTCGTCGCTTTCTTCTTCCATCTCCTCCAGCGCCCGCCACAACGCCTCCAGCTGTTCGGGCGGCGGCAACACATCGCCGTGGCCGAGCTTTTCCAGCGCCTTGACCATCGGTTGCACCGCACTGAGCAATCCGCGGCGGTAGGCCGAGACCAGGATCGAGACAATGCCTTCGGACTTGATGAAGCTGAGCTTGGCCCTCTCCTTGATCGGACCTTCCAGAAGAACCAGCGATGCGGGCAGGGCCAGGGCCAGGCGCAATGTCGCGACATCGGACGGGGCCGCACCAGCCACACGCGGCGGTAGTTCCTGATCCGGGCGGTCTTCCACGACGCTCAGCCACGGCGGCGCTTCGGGCAGGACGTCGGCAAGCGCTTCGAAGTTGCAGCGGCCGATCACGACGTGCACATACAACTGCGGCAGCAGTTTCTGCCTGCGGATCGCCACCAAGGCGCGCAGCGTCTTTTCGCCCGCAACTACGGGGCCGTTTGCCGATGTGAGGGCCGTGCGTGCCACGATGCTCTACGATAGTCGACCTGCCCATGCACTGCCGTCCATATGCCCGAGATCTGTTCGCGGCGCAGTTGCCCACCTTGGAAACGACACGCGGGCTGCTGCGCGCCGCCACGGCGATCTGCATGCACGATCTGGACAATGTGGATCCGACGGAAATCGATAAGTCGCTATGCACCATTGCCGAAGATGTGCGCCGCCGTATTCGTACGCAGCAGCCACGCGCCCTATTGGCACATCTGCACGCAGTGATGTTCGATGAGATGGGTTTCCACGGAAATGCCGATGACTATTACGACCCTGCCAACAGTTACCTGCCGGCGGTGATCGAGTACAGGCGCGGATTGCCGATCACGTTGACGCTGATCTACAAATGCATCGCCGAGCAGGTGGGCCTGACCGTTTACGGCGTGAACGCGCCGTGGCACTTCATCGCCGAAGTCCTGATCGATGACCGGCCAATGTACGTTGATCCCTTCCACGGCGGCCGGACACTGAAGAGGCAGGAGGTCTTCGAACAGATCGAGGCAATCGCCGGCGATCCGGTGCCGGACGACGGCCGCTTCCTGGCCCGGGCCACGCACCGCCTGTGGTTGGCGCGAATGCTCCAGAACCTGATCAACGTCTTCCACGGATCCGGCCGAGCCGCCGACGAGGCCGCCATGGCGGAACTTCAATCGCTTCTGAGTTAGAGCCTGACTCACGTCGCAAATTGTATCCGCGACTTGAACGTGCCCGGCACCCCCATATAATCGCTTGGTGTTGCGGGTGTAGCTCAGTTGGTAGAGCACCACGTTGCCAACGTGGCTGTCGAGGGTTCGAGTCCCTTCACCCGCTTGCAAATAAGCCCTTGCAATAATTCAACTTGCAAGGGCTTTTTGTTTGAGAAGGCAAGCAGAATATCGAGTCGTATACCTGACCTGCCCCCGTGAGTGACACCAGTTCCTATGTTAGCTTTTGCTCCTGCTCAGACATGTCCGGCAGACTCCGGGGCTACGCCCCTCCGTCTGCCGGACATGTCTGAATCGCCTCGGGTGCGGGAGGCCGGTACCCCAGTGAACTGTGCGGACGGACTGTGTTGTAGTGGTTTTGCCAGCGTTCGATCAGCACCTTCGCCTCCAACAGCGTGTCAAAGATCTCCGCGTTCAACAGTTCGTTTCGTAACTTCCCGTTGAATGACTCGTTGTAACCATTCTCCCATGGGCTGCCCGGCTCGATGAATAACGTCT
>CAUZBA010000309.1:0-4426 GCA_963577635.1 Phycisphaerae bacterium | reverse complement strand
CCACTGCTGTTGCGAGATCACGTAGTTGCGCAGGTAGCGCATCTCGGATCCGTCCGTGGGCGGCTGCTGTGGGAAATATCCCTTGACGCCGGTCTCGGCGAGTATCCGGATGTTCGCGGCGTTGGGCCAGAGGCTGGGGAAGGGAACCAGGTAATCGTGGAAGCTCTGCGGGTAATCCCAGATGTAGACGGTCTCGCTGATTCGGGTCCAGCCCTTGACGTTCTCGTAGGTTTCCAGGCCCTTGAACCGGTCGGGAATTTCGGATGTTCTCTGCGCCTCGTCCATTTCCCGCAGCTCGGGTGAGTAGTTGACCTGCGGCTCGGTCAGCATCCGGCCGGAATCCTTCACGATCGCCGCGATCCAGATGATGACGTTGGGATCCGCCCTGGTGACTTTCGGCGGGAACTCGGAAGTCATGTACGCCAGCGTGTCCACGTAAACGTTGGGAAAATCGGGTCCGATCTTGCGGGCGACGCCGTTGACGAAACGGATCAGCGCGCCGGTCATCACCACGCCGTTCTCCTCGTCGGCCGCCGCACAGTCGGGACACTGACAGTAAGCGCCCGAATCGTTCTGGCTGACCTGGACGATGTACTTCGTGCCCGGATCGGTCCCCGCCGACTCGGCCCATTTGCGGACTCCCTCGGTCGCGATGCGCAGCGTGTCCGGATTGGAGAGGCAAAGTGTGTCCGCGGTCCGCTCGCCGTCAATCAGAGCGAAGTACTCAGGATGCTCATCGAAGTAGGTCCCGGGCGGCACCAGCGTGTTGAACGTGTGCACCGACCGGCCCAGACGCGTGACATGACCCCACCCCGTGCTGATGCTGTTGATGCGCTGGCGCGTCATCCACTCGCTGTAGCCGGGCCGCCGCTTGTGGGGCGGGTAGTGGGCACGGTATTCGAACGGCGGGTCGTAGCGCCTCGGGCCGACGCGAACGCGCAACGTGGGCTTGCGGGGAACGTGATTGATCTGCGGGGCGAGGAATCGCACGCCCAGCTCCTGCTCGAGAAAATCGTAGACGCCGTAGAGCGTGCCTCGAGCGATCCGGCCGCCCATGATGTACAACTTTCCGTCTTCAGGCAGAACGACGAATCCTTCCCATGCCTCGGGCCGAAGTTTCGGCGGGACGTCGCTCAGCGACTTTCGGTTCGTCGGGCCCAGCACGATCTCGAAACGGCCTGGCGGCTCATCGTCCGTCCTGGTGACAAACTCGGCCCCGGTCATCTGGTTCAGGAAAAAAACCAGTTCGTTCGCGGCCTGCTCCACCGGCTCGGGCGCATCCTTGGCGACGACGATCGAGTAGGACGTCGTTCCGTGATCAGCAAGCAGTAACAGCTCGCCTTCGGAATCGGCCGGCGCCGCCACCAGCGAGAAAAGAGCGGTGAATGGGATGAGTCTTCTGATCATTGACTGGAATCTCCGATGAAGGGACATAAGCCGTTTGGGCCGTAGGTTCCACGTTCGGCCGCCGCGGTCAGAGCGTCACGATACAGGACGGGCTGGCGATCGACACCGGCTCGCCGGCGCTGGCCAGGTTCCCGCTACCCGGGTCAATTCGGAACACGGCCACATTGTTGCCAGGCATGTTGGCGCACAGCAGCAGCCGATCGTCGGGCGTGATCGCCAGGTTCTGCGGTCCGGCTCCGAGACTCGGCTCGATCCGCAGCAGTGAGAGTTGGCCTCCGGTGCCGATGCCGTAGCACGCGATGCTGTCGTGGCCTCGATTCGTCCCGTACAGGTAACGGCCGTTCGACGTGATCTTGAGATCCGCGCAGTAACTCACGCCGTCGAACGAATCCGGCAGTGTCGAGATCGTCTGTTGTTCGGTCAGCGTCCCGACGCCGCCGTCGTGGTCGTACACGGTGACCGAGTTGTGCAGTTCGTTGATGACGTAGGCGCGCTTGGCGTCCGGGTGAAAGGTCAGGTGCCTCGGCCCGGCCCCCGGCTTCGACCGGACGAAGGGTTGACTGTTGGGCGCGAGTGTGGCGGCATCGGCATCGAGACGGTAATGGAGCACCTGGTCGATGCCGAGGTCCGTCGCGTGGGCGTGCCGGCCGTCCGGGCTCACCGCGATGCAGTGAGCGTGCGGCCCCTCCTGTCTCCCGGGATCAACGCTCGACCCCTCGTGCTGCACGAGTGTCGCAATTTCGCCGAGCGACCCGTCCTTGCGAATCGGCAGCGACGCGATGCTGCCGCTGTTGTAGTTCGCGAGCAGCAGCGCCTTGCCATTCGGGTCGACCTCGAGATAACAGGTCGCCGAGCCTCGCGCGGTCTGACGGTTCAGTGCCTTCAGCTCGCCGCCGCGGCCGACGACTTCGTAGGCGGCAACCTGCCCGTGGTTATCTCCGCCGAACTGACCCGGTTCGTACACGGCGTACAGGAATTTTCCGTTCGGCGCCGGCACCAGGAAGAACGGGTGCTCGATGTCGCCCGTCCGGCGCAGCGGCACGATCGCAGCGGAAGCCGAATCGAGTTCGAAGGCTTGAATCGCCCCGTCGTCGCCGGGCGCGAAGGATCCAATGAATACAAGCAGCTTGCGCGATTCGTCAGGCATGTGACGGTCAGGAGGCAAAGATCGGATCGAGGTCGGCGGCGGTGGCCAGCAATTCTTCGCGTTCGACCTCCGAGAGAGGCTCGAACTCAGCCGCCAGATCCAGCGCCAGGCGGAACATGCGCTCGTCGCCGGGCGGGATGGCCGCGGTCACCTCCTGCGACAACGTGAAGCGCAGCGCCCTGGCGGCAAGGTCGCGCTGTTCGTGACTGATCGGGCGGTACCAGCACTTCTGATAGGTGCGTTCCTCGCCCTCCTTCCACTTCGTTTGAGCCAGTGCCTTCAGCGCCAGGCGCGTGACCCCTTTGTCCTTCGCGTGCTGGAGAACGCGCGGGCCGAAGTTGCCCTTCGCGAAACAGCCATAGTTGACCGGAAACAGGACCGAATCGCAGTCGAACTGGTCCATCAGGGCGATCGCGGCTTCTTCGTTGTGGGCCGACAATCCCACGTATCGTGTCAGGCCTTCCTCGCGTGCCTTCAGGAATGCTTCGCCGGCGCCGCCGGGACCCACGATCTTCTGCACATCCTCCATCGTGGAGACGGCGTGAAACTGGTAGAGATCCACGTGGTCCGTGTGCAGTTGCCGCAGAGAATGTTCCAGTTCGTCTCGGGCGCCCCGGGCGTCACGCAATCCCGTCTTGCACGCGATGAAAAGGTCGCCGCGATGCGGGCGCACCGCGTGGCCCATCTTCTCCTGCGCTTCGCCGCCGCCGTATCGCGGCCCGGTGTCGATGTAGTTCATGCCGCGATCGATCGATTCGGCCACCATGCGATTGGCGTCGTCCTGCTCCATCCCGACCAGGACGATCACGCCAAGACCGACGATCGACAGCTCCACGTCGTCCCTGTAAATCCGGCGCGCTATCTGCGCGTGTTCAGGTGTCACGGCCGGCTCCTCTCAGAGCGTTTTAAGTTTCGATGTAGCGTTTTGAGCGTCGGCGAAGCAGCACGACAAAGCCAGCCGCAGGTGCAGCCAGCTCAGGACGCTACAGTGGAAGTTAAACCGCTCTAATGCCATTTCAATTGAACATTTTCGGGCGATAGAAGACCAGATCTCCCTCCCTTTCAGGGAGGGGAGTTCAGTTCACCCATCCCCGGGATCATCTTCTGCAATTCGTCACGGTAAGCAAACAGGGCCGGTGAGCCGCCGGTATGCACGAACACGATCGCCTGATCGGATGAATACGCGCCTTGACCGACGTGGTCAATCAGCGCGGCCATGGCCTTGGCCGTGTACGTCGGATCCAGCAGAATCGCCTCGGTCCGGGCCAGCAGCGTGATCGCCTGCATGCCCATTGGTGTGGGAACGGCGTACCCGGGACCGATGTAATCCCCGGTGATGTCGATGTCCTGCGGCTGTACGCGAACCGCCAGATCCAGGAGCCGCGCCGCTTCGTTCGCGATGCGAGCCAGGTCCTCCTGCTCATCCCACGGCCAGTCGATGGGCTGGATGTTTCGGACCGGATACGGCAAAACCAGCGCCGCCCTTCCCAGCGCCAGGCCGGCGCCGGTCGAGCCCGAGGAGCAGAGGTACACCGCCGCCGGCTCGATGCCCTGATCCGCCAGTTGATCGGCCAGTTCCGCCATGCACAGCGCATAGCTCACCGCGGCCAGCGGTTTGACCACCTTCGGATCCCACGCATAAACCTTTCGGCCCAGGCCGCGCAGGCGCGACGCTTCTTCCGCGATCAGCTCATCGAGCTGCGGTCCGATCGGCGCATCCACGATCCGCACGCTCGCGCCCAGCAGGTGGTCGAGCAGCAGGTTGCCCTGCATGTCGTCGTGCCCGCTGGCACGCGTGAGAACCAGGCGACAATCCAGACCGAGCTTCGCGCAGACCGCGGCGGTCTGACGGCAGTTGTTCGACTGGGCGCC
>CAUZBA010000308.1:0-4436 GCA_963577635.1 Phycisphaerae bacterium | reverse complement strand
AAATCTTCGCCGGCTGGAGATGCGGATGCTGCGCGGCGTCACGGCCGAGGGCGCGGCCGCGATCTCGGGACTTGAGAAGCTCAAGCACCTCGACCTGTGGCAGACCAAGATCGGTGACGAAGGTCTGAAGCATCTGCAGGGCTTGAAGAACCTCGAAACCCTCGATCTGACCGAGACCGGCATCAGCGACGCGGGACTGGCGTCCCTTTCGGGTCTCGGGAAGCTCAAGAAGTTGAACATCGGCTGGAACCGGATCAGCGACGAAGGCCTGAAGCATTTGAGCGGGCTCACCAGGCTGCGCGTGCTTTACGTGGACGACGACCAAATCATCGGCGGTCGCACCGAGAAGCTCAGTGACGGTGCGCTGGCGCTGATGCGGGCGATTCCGGGTCTTCAAATCAAGCGGAACGACCGGGCAGATCCGCCGCTCGCATCCGACTGATGGTGCGTTGCCGTCGCGTCGGGGTGCGTCCCTGTTTGGTGTTTCACCAGGTCTGCGTCAGATCGGAGCAAGAAGGATTGGCCCTCATGGGGATGTTGGTCCTGGCATATCGCTGGTGTTCATGGTGTCGGTTTCCGTCGCTCGTTCTTCACTCGACAGGGGGACAAGGCATTCCGTCGCTCGTTCTTCACTCGCGACGGCGTGCCGTATCGATCGGCGACATGCTCTGTTTCCTGCTCGCCCTGACCTTGGCGACGGTTCCTGCCTGGAGCGCTGATATGACCGAGCCGCGCCGCCCGCGCGTTATCCAGATGAACGATGACTCGGTGGCTTACTTCCGGTGGGTCGGGGAGCGGCCCAAGCCGGATCACTTCATGACCATGCTGGACGTCTTCGACAAGGCGGGCGTGGATACGCTGACACATTGCTTTCACGTCCGCTGGCAGGCCTCTTACGACAGCAAGGTGGTGGAGATCATTGGCGACCTCACCCCCGAGGTGGTCCGGCCGTTCGAGGAGACTCACTACTGGCAATGGGTGGCCGGCATTCGTCGCCTCATTGCCGACGGCAACGATCCTCCGAAGGTACTGGCGGCCGGCGCCCGCGAGCGCGGCATGCTTTTCATGCCGGGGCTTCGTCTGAACGACAAGCACGGCATGCACGTGTGGGAAGGTCACTCCGGCAGCTTCAGGCGGGACAACCCCGAGTGGAAACTGGCAGAGCCCGCCAATGCTGCAATGGATTACGGCGTTCGCGAAGTGCGCGAGCACATCCTGAACGTGGTTCGGGAACTCGTCGAACGCTACGACGTCGACGGCATCGATCTCGACTTCATGCGTTGGCCTGAATTTTTCAAAGACGACCAGGTCAAGGCCAACACGCCGGTAATGACCGAGTTTGTTCGCCAGATCCGGTCGATTCTCGACGAGGCCGGCCGCAAGAAGGGCAAACGCCTGCTGGTGTGCGCTCGCGTCCCGATGAAGATCGGAGAGGGAAAGGTCCTCAACGCGCACGCGACCAGCAAAGACCTCGAGTGCCTGGGAATCGGGCTGGACGTGCCTGCCTGGATTCGTGAAGGGCTCATCGACATCGTCTGTCCCATGAGCTTCTTCCACACGCACTGGCTCGAGATGATCAGGGGCATGCCGCAGTGGCGTCAGCTCACCGACGGGACCGATTGCGGACTCTACCCCACGATCCATCCCTGGCCGGCGCACGACTACAAACCTCCGTATGTCACGGATGCCAGCTATTTCGGCGCCGCGTACAGCTACTACCTGCACGGCGCCGACGGGATCGCCCTCTACAACTTTTTCCTCTACTGGCCGCACGACGATCCCAGCGCGATGGTCCGGGTCCTGAATGACCCGCAGAAGCTGCGATCCATGCCGCGCCGATACCACAGTCAACTGGGCGGGAGCGTCATCGTCGGGCCGCACACCGCGCAGTTGACGCGCAAGGACGAGCGGAAGGAGTTTGAGTTCTTCCTGCCCGAGGATCCCCAGGCGGCGGCAGTGGAAGCCACGCTGCGCTTCGTCGGCCGGAATCTCACCATGGACCACGTCATCGAGGTGGACGTGAACGGCGAGCCGGTCGATCCCGGGTCCATCACATACGAGATCCTTCTCCGCAACGACGGCACGCCCGACAGACAGTACGCGAACGTCGTGTCGGTTCCGCTCACCGGGAGCGGCGCGGTGACGGGCGAGAACATCCTGGGCGTCAAGTGGATTCGGGGCAATCCCGAAATCCCCTTCAAGCGAGCGTCGAAACACGGCGCCATGTGGGGCGGCTTCACCATCACCGAGGTGGAAGCGATTTTCAACGCCCGTGAGGCGGAACGCCGAGCGCCGTCACGAGCGAAGGGCGAGTGACGGAATCCCCGGTATCACTGTCGAGCGATGAGCGAGCGACGGAAACAACCCCGGTCCGACACCAGCGACTTGCAGAACCCAGCAGACGCATGAGCCGAGACCCCACGACAGCCCTGCATCATGGCTTCGCTTCGCTCAACCGCCAGACACGCGTGACAGCGAACCAGGGTTCGCGAGGGACACCTATATAAAGGAGTCGTCCAATGGCCCGTCTGACAGCCAACGTCGATCGGATGCGCCGCGGAGCACAGAAGGCCGCGGACTGGATCGAGTCGCAACAGTCGGCCGACGGCTCGATCGACCTTGCCGGGGGCATCGGGTCAATCTACAAGACGACATTCACCCTGGTGGCAGCGGGTCGGCTGCACGCCGCCTGGCGATTGATGGACTTCATCGCCAAGAACTGGATGACCCAGCCCGGCGAGTTCCACGTCAAGAACGAGACGGCGTTCGACAAGGCCACGGCCTTCTATCGTAACTGTTACATCCTCCGGGCGGCGCTGTGCATGGGCCGTTTCGACATCGCCTCACCGGCGGCGATGGATCGCCTGTTCAAGTATCAGCACCGAAGCGGGGGGTTCTGCATGAGCCTGAAGGGTTCAGAACGGAAGCGTGTCAGTCCGACGCACACCAGCATGGGGGGGTGGCTCAGCCTGTACACCGCCCGCATGGACCGGGCCGTTCGCGCCGGAGATTTTCTGCTCAAGCTGATCCGATCGCAGCCCGACATGAAGCGGCGGTTCTACATTAACGCCGATGCAACCAGCGGTCGCTGCATCAGGACGTTCGAGCAGGGCACCGCGTTTACGCACGTCGTCGACACAAAGCTTCGCGTACAGCAGTTCTTTCACGCCGGCGCGATGATGGGGTTTCTTTCGGACCTCTACCGCGCTACCGGCAAAGTGAAGTACCTACGCGGCGCCGAAACGCTGTTTGCCCACGACCAGCGCATGCACTCGCGCAGCTTTGAATGGGCCAGCAAGTGCAAGGTCGGCTGGGGCTCGGCGCTGCTACATTCGGTCACGGGCAAGGCGGCGCAGCGCCGGGTCGCGGAGAAGGTTGCGCAGGTCACGATGATCAAGAACCAGCGCCGCAACGGTAGTTGGGCGGACTTGCTCTTTCCCACTCGCGACGACGGCAGCGGGGTCGTGCTCAGCTCGATGGAGGTGACCTCGGAATTCACTTTCGAGCTGTGCGAGATGGTCAAGGCGCTGTCGCGGTAGCATGTCAAAGATGTCACTGTCGGTAACCAGCACTGCGTTCGAACACAACGGCCGGATTCAGATGCAATTCGCCGGCGACGGCCGCGACGCGTCGCCGCCTCTGGCCTGGTCCGGCGTGCCCGAGAGCACGCGCGAGCTGGCGCTGATCTGCGACGACCCCGACGCTCCGACGCCGCAACCGTGGGTGCATTGGCTCTATTATTGCAGCGTCCAGCCGCCGTCGGCGATCAGCGCCGTGCCGGTGACGTAGGATGACTCATGGCAGGCGAGAAAGAGGGCCGCGAACGCCATCTCGCGCGTCTCACCCATGCGGGCGATACCTTTGTGCTGCTTCACTTCTTCGACCTTGCCGGGATTCTTTTCGATGCGGCCTCTTTCGACCTCCGACAGGATCCATCCAGGGCACAAGGCGTTGACGCGGATGTTGTCCTTCATGTAGTCGATGGCCATCGAGCGCGTCAGCTGATTCATCCCGCCCTTGGAGGTCAGGTACGCGGCCGCCTGCGGCCAGCCAACCATGCTGCCGACGGAGGAGACGTTGACGATCGTGCCGCCGCCGCGCTGCCGCATCAGCGGGATAGCCAGCTTCGAGAGGTAGAAGACCGATCTCAGGTTGATGCGCAACTGTAAATCCCAGTCGTCCAGTTCCAGAGTTTCGACTTCCTTGCCGGCGCCCGCGGCGTGGCCCACGTTGGCGGCGTTGTTCACCAGGACGTCCAGCCCGCCGAAGCGTTCGACCGCGGCAGCGACGAGGACGTCCATCTGGTCGTCATCGGCGACATCGCACTGTTGAAATGTAGCGGTGTGACCGCGACCTTCGATGCGCTCGACGACCTCCTGTCCCTTTTCAGGGCGGCGGCCGCTGACGACCACCTTCCCGCCGTGCTCGGCGAAGAG
>CAUZBA010000307.1:0-4467 GCA_963577635.1 Phycisphaerae bacterium | reverse complement strand
AGGATGTAGAAGAGAGGGAAGGAGAGGTAGCTCTCGTAGCCATCGTCCGAGCCATCCATGCCGGGCCACTCATCGCGCCAGATGAAGGTCCCGTCGGGCCGGGTGTATTTTTCCACGAAGCCGGGCGCCGCCCGGTTCATCAGATCGAAAAGGTAACGCTGGCGAATGGCCCATTCCGGTGGGGTGCTGCGGCCGTTGATCTCGAGGCTCTGCATGCCGATCATCCTGTCGTTTCCGTGCACGTCGGTCCGAATTGGCACATGGAGACGCCCTGTGTCAAGAGGTCAGATCGACACATCGACACTCTTCCCGGAGGCGCCTGACTGGCGAGCTGCCTCCAGCACCTGCATCACGCGCAGGGCATGGACGGCACCGCGGACCGAGTGGTCGAGCCGGATCAGGCTGAGGCCATGGCTGACACTCTCGCTGGAGCCGGCGTGGATCACGAACTGATCCTCGTCGAGGGTGCCGGGCACGCCTTCGTGCTGGTGGGCTATCGCAGCACCGATGAAGAGCTGGTCGCCATCTTTCGTACGATCGACGCGTGGCTCGTCGAGCAGGGCCTGCTGGAAGGCGCTGACCGCATCAGACTCGAGTCATCGCCATGATCATCGACACGCACACCCACTTCTACGATCCCGGACGACCCGCCGGCGTGCCCTGGCCGAATGCGGACAGCCCCCTCTACCGCCGCGTATTGCCCGCAGATCTGAGTGCAGTGGCCGGGGGCTGCGGTGTGACCGGCACGGTGGTCGTCGAGGCCAGTGAGTGGGTCGAGGACAACCAATGGCTCCTCGACTTGGCCGGGGACGAGCCGCTCATCCATGGTGTGATCGGCCGCCTCGAGCCGACTGAGCACTTCACAGACAACCTGGAGCGCTTCACGGCCCATCCACTGTATCGCGGGATCCGAGCTCGGGGTGAGACCCTGATGGCGGCCGAGGCGGACGATGCGGTCATGGCGAACCTCGTCGACCTCGGACGTCGCGGGCTGATTCTGGACCTGCTCGGTGGAGCCAGCCTGCCCCAGCTGCGTTGGCTGGTCGAGCGGGCACCGGGATTGCGCGTCGTGATCAACCACTTCGGCAGCGCCCCGGACAGGGACGGGCATCTCGATGAGGACTGGCGGCGTCATCTGCACGCCCTGACCAAGCTGCCCCAGGTGTACTGCAAACTCTCCGGATTCAAAGGCGCCGCCAGCAAGCACCACGATCCCGTACCGCTGGAACCGTCGTTCTATCGGCCAGTTTTTGAGACGATGCTGGAGATCCTCGGTATCGATCGTCTGCTCTATGCCTCGAACTGGCCGGTGAGCGAGCGCGTGGCCTCGTATGAGAACACGTTCGCCATCGTCGCCGACTGGGTCGAGCGTCTCAACGTCGAGGATGGGCGCAAGGTCTGGGCCGGCAACGCCTATCGCGCCTATGGGCCTCTTCAGGACGACTGACGGTGTCTCGCCAGCTGTGCCTGGAAGCGGCCTCTGACGGACGCCGGCATGCCGGCGTCCGGATCGCGCCGGCGTAACGGCAGGAAGGGATCAACATGGGAAACTGGATCCAGCGCGCGTCCATGCCGACGGCACGCCACGATCTGCAGGCCATCGCCGTCGGCGGGATGATCTACGCGATCGCCGGTGCCGACGACAAGACCGTAGACGTCGTCGAGATCTACGATGTAACGCACGACACCTGGTTACCGGGGCCGGGTATCCCCACCAAGCGCGGCTGGCACGGTGCGGCACTCGTCGTCGACAAGATCTACGTGGCCGGTGGCAAGACGATCCGTACTCCCGCTGAGAAGCAGGAGAGCGGGTGGCGGTTCCACTTCACCTCTCGCGATCACCTGGAGATGCTCGATCTGGCGACGCAGACCTGGTCGATGCGTACCCCCATGCCGGCGGGTCCCCGGGCGGGCGTCGCCGTCGTCGCCTGTGCCGCCAAGCTCTGGGTCATCGGGGGCAACCGGATGCGCTACCGGGATGAGACGATGCTCGATCTGGTCGAGGTGTACGATCCACACACCGACACCTGGGCGGCAGGCCCGTCGCTGCCCCGACCGACGCAGGGTCCCACGGTGGCCGTTCACGCCGGACGGATCTACTTGACCGGCGGCATCAGTGACGCCAACCCCGACCGGCCGTGCCGTCACGAGACCTACGTCCTGGATCCAGCTGTCGGTCGCTGGGAACCACTGGCACCGGCGCCGACGGCCAGGGAGTCAAGTGGCGTGTGCGTCGTGGGGGACCGGATCTACACCTTCGGTGGAAAAGATCCCCAGGCTTCAGCTGTCACGGAGATTTACGAGATCACCACCGATCGCTGGTACGTAGACAAGCCGATGCCGGTGGCCAAGGCCTGGCTGGCAGCCTGCCTGGCCAGAGATCGCATCTTCGTCATGGGCGGGGCCTACCGGCTGCCCGTCGGCTACCACTGGATCGACGATCTACACGAGTTCGTGTTGTAGGGGAGCCGGCTCCGGCGCTGCGGGCGTGCCGGCGGCTGACATGGTGGGCGATCACAGGTCGGAGTGGCAGCCTCGCTGATGCACACAGAGAACGGTCATTCAATCTCTCACTCGGTTCGGACCAGGAGCGGCTCTGATCGGTTGAGCGGATCAGCGCATGGTAGTTATTCTGCGCCGGCTCGCTGTCGGCACCGGTGAGAAAGGCCACGACCCAATCGCCATTGCTCAGGGCGGGCGCCCGCGGTAGGCGACGGTGGTGGACTCAGCCATGGAAACCGACCAATGCTAATCCTGGCGTAGCAGGAACACGCGGTCGCTGTTGAAGTAACTGCCGACTCGCGCCTCGTTATAGGCCCCGCCGGCGATCAGCAGACGGCCATCGACATCGGCTGCGGCGGCCCAACTGACGGGTAAGGGGATGTCCGGACCCTGGATCCACTTGCCCGTGTCGGGCGAATAGGCCCAGCTCGACGTCTGTCCGCCGTCGGGCCCCCGTCCGCCCATGACCCAGACCATGTCGTCGAAGGCCGTGCACAGGGGGGCGTTCGGCGCCGGCGTCTGGCGCTCGACCGTATCCCAACTGTCCAACTTCGGGTCATAGACGAACAGGCCCGGACATTTGGACGTGCGACCGGCAGCGATGTAGATCCGGCCCTTCAGAACACAGCCACTGGCCTGCGTTACCGGCGCCGGTGCGGGGGCATCGATCCGCCATGTTGTCTCCCCCGCACCGATACTGAGAGTCTGCGCTGAGGACCCTTCGTCACCCCCACCCCCGATGGCATAGAGTCGATCGCCGACGGTGAGAGCCACCACCTGTCCGGCGGCGCGGGGGAGTTCGGGACCGAGGCGAAATCGTCGTGTGGCGGGATCGAAGATCTCGACGGTGGATGTGGCACGAGTCCCGCCGCCGTCCCGGAACAGACCACCGAGCAGCCAGATCTGGCCGTTGAGTGGCGCGATCCCGGAGTAGGCCTTGCCTGGTTCCAGCATGGGCGCTTCGACACGCCAGGTGCCGGACGGCACCTCATACGACCACACGTGGTCAAGGTTCACCCACTCGGAGGCCGGCCAGCCGAAGAAGGACTTGCCCCCCGCCGTGTACAGCCGGTCACCGACGCGGGCGAAGATGTGGTCATGGTTGCCCGCAGGCATGTGTGGCTGTTGGTCCCAATGCGCATGCCAGGGAGATTTCAGTCCTCCGATGCGTTCCACCCGCCCCCCGCTCAAGACCCAGAGCATGCCTGATCGGTCGTGGTACAGTGCCTGAACCGGGCCGGCACCGGCGTTCCGGATCGACTGCCAAGTCGGCGGTTCGTCCGCATTCACCGTCAACTCGCGAACGCTTCCGTCGGCGAAACCGACCACGATCTGGCGGCCGCCCGCGCGGGCAATGGCCGTGATCTTGACATCGACGGGGTTTGCGAACGGTCGGTGTCCGGATTTGGAGCGGGGATCAGCACGCAGGAGGGCAGACTCCAGAGCCAGCCAGACGAAGCCCGCGTCGTCGGCCACCATCCCTCGCCAATCACCGCCGATTCGATCGGCCGGTAGGTCCAGCAACTGCCACAGATGCGGTTGTTGCTGGCTGAGAACGGCCAGGTCGAGCCGCGCGCCATCTGTCGCCACAGCCCAGACATTTCCGAAGGGGTCATCACACGACGGCGTGACCGTCCATCCTTCGGGAGTGACGGGAGCTATTTCGAACTTGGCATCGCCCCGCCGGACGCTCGCGCACCCCGCGCACCAGATCTCACCGGCGCGGGTCGCCAACAGAGAACCGGGTGACCCCATGGGCTGGAAGGATGCAGTGCGGGAGACGGCGGCAGACCCCGGTGTGCGCGGGTATCGGAGGATCTTCTCATCCGTCGCCACCCAGGCGTCGCCGTCCGGGGCGATCTGCAGGCCCTTGATGCGACCCTCGAGAACGACATCCCAGTGATCGGAATCGTCGGTGCCGGTGCGGATGAGAATCCCCCGGCTGCGGGATTCGACCGTGTCGTC
>CAUZBA010000306.1:0-4471 GCA_963577635.1 Phycisphaerae bacterium | reverse complement strand
ATGAAATTACGCTTGAATGGGGTCTAAATACTGTCAAAATCCTGCCGCCTACCCGCTTTCTGCAAAACCAGTCATTCTGTCCTGCTTCCCTGCTCTTTCGATCCTGCCTGCTCCCCCAGGATCCGGTCGATTCGCGTTCGCAGAACGGCATCATTGCCATCCAGGGAATCAAGGACTGCGCTGACCCGACCCTCGGCGACGATGACCGTGCGCGGAAGATGAGCGGCGTCATACGCAGTGGTTACGGTGTCGCCCGAGGCCAAAAGCACCGGAAGTGTCAGCTTCATCTTTTTCAGATCGGATCGGATCTTGTCCGGCGTCTCCTGGAGGTTCACAGTGACCACCGTGACGGACTTCGAAGACGTCTCGGCCCAGCGGACAAGGCGATCCAGTTGCGCCAGTTCGCGCCCATGACCTGGAAGCCAGGTGGCCCAGAAATGAATCACGGTGACCTTCGTGGTCACGGCACCGAGCTTGAACGGTTTGCCGTCGAGTTGCGGAAGTTCGATCGGTGGGGGGGGGTGGCCAATCAAACGGTGACGGCGGCCGAGTTCCACGAGCGAAGCCACCGGTGTGGATCCTGCGACGTCGAATGCGAACACATCATCCTTCAAGGCGACGTTGTGGCTGACGACGTTGATTCGATGCACCATCTGGATGGCATCCGTGGCCGGACGACCCAGCAGTGTGGGATTGAACCCGACCTGGGCGAGACTGATGAGGGAGGTCTTGGGCTCGATGTGAATGACCAGGTTGTAACGCGGGCTGACAAACTGCAGACGCGGCCGTTTGCCGGGGTCGTCGGGGTCGGGATCCAGTTCATTGACGGTGATGGCGGGATCACGTCGTTGAGGATCCTCGTCGAACAGGAACATCAGATCGGGCAGTTCCGGCACCGCAAGGATCGGTACGGCCTTGACCAGGCTGGCGTACGTCAGGGGACGTGGCGCGTCGATTTCAAGATAACTGTCTTTGAACTGGGCGCTGCGCATTCGCAGCTTCATCCCATCCAGAACAATCAGCGTGTTGGGCCGGTCGATCTTGAGGCGGCCGCGGGCGCGATCGTAGGCAATACGGAATTCGGTCTCCTCGGTGTAGCGCCATCGACCTCGCCGCTCGATCTTCTGGTAGTAAATCTCGGCCGTGTATTGGTTGGTGTTTCGGTAGGCATCTAGAAGGCGTTCCTTACGCGACGGCGCGGCCGGTGCGGCGGCCACCGATGGCTGTGACGCGGGCGGCGGCGCGACTGGTCGCGACGTCGCCTGTGGCCGCGCTTCTGCGGTCAGGACCAGAAGTATGCACCACGTCATCCAATGGTTCATCGAATGTGCCTCAAGAAGGCGTTTGCCGGCATTTGCAATCAGGCATCGGGATCCACGCTCGGGAACCAACCTCGAGAACCAATGTAGCGGTCGTGTCGTGACGTCATCCACGTCCTCTGATGAGAGTGTCGAGCACGACCAGGGGTTCGTCGCCATCCTGTCGCATCGAGGCCGTCATGCCCTCGGGAATTCCCGTGTGATCGTGCGCGGTAATCGGGGTCTGGGCCGGACCGATGCGAATCTGTCCGCGGCCGGAGACGACCGACACGATGCGGAAGCTGTCGGTGGCAAAGTTCATGCCGCTGGCGTTGATACGCGAAACGGCGAGTTCCAGGCCGCCGCTGCCGTTGCGATCCATCGCCGTGGCCGGCACGATGACACGGCGGGTGGAAGCCGTCAGCTTGGCCGAAGCATCGATCTGGCGTTGCAGGTATGCCGTGGCGCCCATCCGCCAGTCGTCGCGCTGAACCGTGCGAAGTTCGTCAACCTCCAGGGGCTGAGCCTCGACATCTAGAAAGACGCCCCAGCCTGATTGCTTCAGGGAACCGAATATGAACGGGACATGGTGGACCTGACCGGAAGTATTGACCCATCCGTGCCTTGTCATGGGCGGGATCGGCATCGCGTACCCTTCGCTGACCTCGGCCTTGCAGTCGCCCAGGACCATGTGACCGGACAACGGCGGAAATCCAAGGTGTATTTCGACGCCGGAGCGATGCATGTGCATCGGCACGTCAAGGTGATCCTGCTTCAGATACGCCATGTTCCACGAGTGGTGATCGCCGTAGACCAGGGGGACGATCGTGATCCCCAGATTTGGTACGACGAAGCTGGCCTGCGGATCGGGTTCCAGGTCGCGAGTCGGCGTGATGCCGTTTCCGCCGGTGATCCGGCCCATCACGTGGGTAAACCGGGCGATGACCTGAGACATCCAGGGTTCGCCGCCCGCTGCGTGGGCGCCGTTCAGGGCATCAAGGACGCGTCTGATGTGCCTGTCGTACCGGTAGAACGTGGAGATCACAACGCGAAAGTCGTTCGCGGGCGGTTCGGTTCCCTGGTTCGCCAGGTCGACAAGCGTTTCCACCGCCCTCTGCAGGTGGACCCGAGCCACCGGATCGCGCGGCGACTGGTCTTCGAGGGCCTGCCGCGTCGCGTGAAAGGCGCCGATGGAATGCGTGCGAAAGGCATAGCTGTAGAGGCGGGCCAGCTGGATGTCCTCTGCGCTGAGAAGGTCGCTGCGCCGGCCCTGTTCGTGGCTTGTTGCTGCCTTATCGGCCAGCCGCTGGTAGTCGGCGTGCATCGGCAGATTCACTGCGCAACTCCTCAATGAAATGCCTTGCCAGGGCGTCCAGGTCGTACTTCGGCGACCAGTTCCAGTCGCTCCGCGCCGCCCGATCGTCGAACGATTGTGGCCAACTGTCGACCAGGCGGCAGAGCTCGGGATCGGGATTAAATTCGAATCGGTACTCGTCGCAGCTGGCTGTGATCGCGTCGGCGATCTCCTGTGCCGATGGGCTCACCGACTGGATGTTGTACACGCGTCGGGTCAGCGCGGCGGCGGGAGCGTCGAGGATCCCGCGGATGGCCGCAAGGGCGTCGAGAATGTAAACCGACGCGACTCGCGTCTGCGGATGGACGCGGAAGGTGTAGGTCCCACTCGAAACGGACTCGATAAACGCCATCGAGGCGTAAGCGCTGCTGGCACCGCTGTGCGCGTAGCGGGAGATCACGATCGGCAGGCGAATGCTGCGGAAGTCCAGGCCGTGCCGCGAGTGGTAGTAGTTCCCCAGTCGCTCCACCGCGACCTTGCCGACGCCGTAGATCCCCTGCGGCCATTGGGGCTGATCGCCCGGTAATTGTTCAGGCAGATCGCCGCCATACGTCGCGGCGGTGCTCGTAAAGAAGAACGTGCGGACATCGTGGCGCAAGGCCGCTTCAAACAGCTCGAAGGATCCCGTGACGTTGACACGCCACGCGTGGGCCCGGTCCAGCTCGCACTTTCCGGATAGAAGTGACGCGAGGTGGATGATCGTGTCGGGCCGGAATCGGCCGAGGGCCGAGTCGATTTGCTCGGGTTCGGTCAAATCCGCACGGAGGGTCTCACATCCGAAAATTCGGTCCACCTCGGGCGGCTCGACGATGTCGACCAGAACGGTCCGGTGCCCCGCGGCGACAAACTGCCCCGCGAGTTGCCGCGCCACGTTTCCGGCGCCGCCCGTGATGAAATAGGTGTTTGCCATGGATAATTCACCGGCGTCGTTCATCAATAGAGCGTTCTGGACTCAATCGTAGCTTTCTGAGTGTCGGTGAAGCAAGCCTGGCACGGAGGGCGAAACAGGCGACCCCGCAGTGGGTCGGCGGTGCAGCACGACAAAGTCAGGAGCGGCTGTAGCCAGCTCAGGACGCTACGTCATGGATGAAACCGCTCTAGCAGGACACTGCAAAACCCCGAATTATGGCGTTCGCCCAAGAATCTCCAATTTGAAACTACCGCTCTCACTTCGCAGATCGAGTCCAAACGCGTTGAAGGCGAAACTTTTGAAAATCTTAGGTACACATTTTTTCGCCGACCGAGTTTTGCAGCGTCCTGCTAAGGATGTGACGATTGGGTTGAGACCGCTCGTAGAAATCAACGCGCGTTTGCTAGCCTTTCACGGGGTCACTACCATCCCACAAGGCTCCGCAACGTGCCGGAGCCCGTGGGACACGACAAAACCGGATCCATGACCAATGATTGATTCCGCGCTGATTCCGCCGCATGGCGGCGAGTTGGTCCGATGCGTCGTTGACCGCAAGCGGGCCGAGCAACTGAAGGGCGAGGCGGCCGACCTGCCCGCCATCACGCTCAGTTTCAAGCAGGCTTGCGACCTGGAAATGATCGCCATCGGTGCGTTCAGTCCGCTGCGAGGGTTCGTTAATCAGGACGACTTCCGTAGCATCTGTAAGGACACACGGCTGGCGAACGGCACCGTCTGGCCCATTCCGATCACGCTGGCGGTTGATGAATCGAGCCGCAACGGTTTGAAAGAGGGCGGCCGCGCGGCGCTGAAGCATGTCGACGGAACGCTGATGGCCGTTATCGACGTCGAGCAGATCTATCCGCACGATAAGGACATCGAGATCCCCAACGTCTTCGGCACCGATGATGT
>CAUZBA010000305.1:0-4480 GCA_963577635.1 Phycisphaerae bacterium | reverse complement strand
AAAAGGTTGGATCGGCAGATCCTGATCTAACCCGAATTTCTCACCAGTTTTACCGCCCAGCGGGCGGCTTCATTCGCTGGCTTCGTCCTCCGTGCGATCCGTCCTCGACGTAGCATTCATCTACGCCTGTGGAGGATCGCGTGTGCGTCCTCGCCAGCGAACGAACCTGCCGCGCTGGTGTGCGCACTGTCGCCGGTCGAGTATCGAAGGCTCCGCCTCAAGTGCCATCACCGCGGGTCTTTACACCATCGAGCGGCAAAAATCGTGAGAAATTCGGGTTAATGGTTCACGACGTTGATGGGTTCCGTCGCACGACAGGAGACAAGGCATTCCGTGGCTCGCTCTTCACTCGCCACGGCGTGTCCAGCTAGTCAGTCCTGCGATCTGATCTTCTCTCGGAGGTCGCGTCAGACGGCTTATCACGTAGCCGAACACCATGGTGGGCACGAGACCGACGAACGCAAGCATGAAAGGATGACCCATGATCCAGAACTTCCAGAATCCCGTGAAGGCCAGACCGATGATCGCACCGGCCAGCGCGCCCGTCGCGTTCGATCGCCGCGTCAGGAAACCCAAGAGAAACATGCCCAGCAGGGGACCGGCCCAGTAACCGGTGAGCGTGACGGCGATCTCCCAGATCTGGCCGATGGTGCCGAGAAACAACGCCGACGCGGTGGCCAGCACGCCACAGGCCAGCGTCAGAATGCGGGCGACGTTCAAGTAATGCGACTCGCTTCGGTCGGGCTGCCAGAGGCGTCGGTACCAGTCCGTGACGAACGTGGCGCTGAGCGAGTTGATGCCCGAGTCCACGCTCGACATCGTCGCGGCGAACAGCGCGGCAATGAACAGGCCAGAGAGCCCTGGAACAAGCTGGTTGAGCTTGTGGGCCACGAAGAACGGCATGGCCTTGTCCGGGTCGGTGGGCAGGTCGGCGGTGTGGTGGATCGCGTAGAACATCAGGATTCCCGCGCCCGTGAAGTAAAGCAGCGGCATGAGGGGAATGTCGCAAATCACATTGAGCCAGATCGCGCGCTTGCTGTCCTTGAACGATGCGGCGCTGAAGTACCGCTGCAGAGCGACCTGATCCGTCCCCGCGTCGTTCAGTCTTGAGACGAATGTCGCGGTGATCAACAGCCAGAAGTTCACGCCCACCACCGAAATAACACCGAAGCGAAAATCGAACCACGCGTTGTGACGCCGATCGGGAATTCGTGGGTCACCCGCGGCGGCCGATGTGTCCGCGACCGTGATCGTGACGGTGGACGCCCCTGACTGCAGCGCGCTGTCGTCCGCCGTCGTGACGCGCAGGGCGAACTTCAGGGAGCTGGTGCCGCCGTCGGCCGGTTGCGATGGCGCCTGGAATGTGGGTCGCGCCGCGGTCGGATCGCTCAGGGATACGACGGGGCCGGAGCCGGAACCGACCTGTCTCCACGAATAGTTCAATCCTTTGCCTAGAAAGTCCTGACTGTTCGAACCGTCAAGCGTGACCACCTCGTCAAAGGCGACGCGGCGATCAGGCCCGGCCACGGCCTTGGGCACGTCGCCGAGACTGGACCAGATGGTCGCGAGGCCATTGGGCAATTCGGTCAGCAGCAGAAACCAGATGGCGGCGAGGCCGATGACGAATACGAAGAATTGAACGACGTCCGTCCAGATCACCGCCTTCATCCCGCCGAGCGTCGCATAGAGCGTGGCCCCGGTACCGACGACCAGGATCCAGAAGAACGTGTTACCGTCCGTGCCGCAGTGGCTGGCGATCTTGTCGAGTCGGCTGAGCGCTTCGATCGGAATCACCGCCGCCATAGCCTTGGAAGGCGCATAGATCACCGTGGCGAGCCACCCGCCGCGGGCGAGGATGAACAGCAGGCTCCCCAGGCAGCGTGCTGCGGTGTTGAATCGCTTTTCCAGGTAGGTATACGCGGTGGTCAGGTTCAGCGAGTGCAGCAGTGGCAGTACCCAGATGGCGACGACCGAGGTCGCCATGACGGCGATGATCACCTGGGGCACTTTCTGAAGGTCGTGCGCGAAGGCGTAGCCCGGCGCCCCCAGCATCGAATTGGCGCTGGTCAGCGACGCCCATATCGAAAGCGCCAGCGGAAACCAGTGCATCCGCCGCGACGCCAGAAAGTAATCGTCCGAGTTTTTATGGCCCCGCGCAAACATCGCCCCCATCGTGACGACACCGGTCAGGTAGACGCCGATGATCGCGTAGTCCAGCGGCAACAGCAGTTGCGTGGCGGCCAGCATGGCCGTGTGAGTCTACGGCAGATCGTTCGGAGGTGACAGGATCGACAGGATGGGTCGGGGAGATCTACAGGATCCGATCCTTGTGAGTGGTTCAGATCGTAAGCACAACGGACAATCAGAATCTCCTGTTGTTGCTTGTCGCCATCAATTCCTGGACCAACCCAATTCCGAATCCTGTAGATCTCTTCTTCTCATCCTGTTGATCCTGTCGAATTCCCCCATGGCATCGTCCCGGCGGGTTTCAACTGAAGATCCGAGACCAATGTTGGCGTGGGCGGTTCCGCGATTCGTCGGCGTGATAGACAGCGCTGGCGATCAGCGGCAGGACGCACGTGGCTTCCGCGTAGACCATCTGCTCGCGCCGGCTGTCCACCTTGCCCCACGAATTGGCTTCCTTGAGGGTGGAACTGGAGCATGCACCATCGCGGACATCTGCGACGGTGATCTGGATCGCGTATTTGTGCATGGGAACGGTCTTGCCGAGGAGTTCGGCGCACACGACCGTGTCCTGTGCGAAATTCTTGGGGACACCGCCGCCGATCATGAACAGCCCGCTTTCTTTCGCCTGGATCTTGATCTCGGTCAGCTCTCGGAAATCCTTGACCGAGTCGATGGAAAGATGGTCGTCCGGGTGGTCGCACTGGTGTTTGACGAGCCCGAACCCCGCGCTGGAATCGGAAAATGCCGGACAGAAGATCGGGACGTCGTATTCGTACGCCAGCTGTACTAGGGAATCTTCCTTGCGGGCATTGGCGGCGAGGTGCCGGCCCATTTCGCCGATGAACTCCCGCGAGCTGTACGGGCGCTTTTCGAGCGATTCGGCGATTTCGGTGATGGTCGCGTCGCAGATCTGCAACTGCCGTTCGTCGATATAGGTGTCGTAGATACGATCGATGGACGCCTCTCTCAGTTTGTCGTCATCGACATGGGGCGTTCCCTGGTAATGGCGAAATCCCAGGGCTTCGAAAAAATCCATATCGACGATCGTCGCGCCGGTGGCGACGACAACGTCGACCAAGTTATGTTTGATCATGTCGGCGTAAATGCGCATGCATCCGCCTGCGCTCGTGCTCCCCGCGATGCAGAGCATCACCGTGCAGCCGACGTCGTTCAGCATCTCGAGGTAAAGCTGGGTGGCCAGCGCCGTGTCGCGAGACGTGAACGACATGCGACCCATGGCGTCGATGATCGGGGTCGCGTCGAACTGAGTGATGTCCACGTGCTCGACGGGGTTCTTCAGAGTTTCGTTTCTGTCCATGTTCACCGCTTGAACTTGTAAGTGAGAATTTTGTATACGAGTTTTGCTGCGAGAAAATCCGGCGCCGGATTGTCCGGGTTGGGACAGAGCTCGACGACATCGAACCCGACGAGTTCGCGCTGGTCGATTACCAGCTTCAAGATCCGCAGCACTTCGTGCCAGCCGAGGCCGCCGGGTTCCGGCGTGCCGGTGGAGGGCATGATGGCGGGATCGAATACGTCCAGATCCAGTGTCAGGTAGACTCGCGCCGTCAGCAGGGACAGCACCTTTTCGGGCCAGTCGTGTCTCTGTTGTGCCGTGTCGCTGACTAGAACGCGGCGCGGGTCCATGCCATCCTTTTCCTCTTCGCACATGCTGCGGATACCGACCTGAACGATCGGGCACAATTCCCGGGCCCGGGCCATGACACATGCGTGGTTGTAGCGGGACCCTTCGTATTCGTCACGCAGATCGCTATGGGCGTCGAGCTGCAATACCGTCAGATCCTCGTAGTGATTCGCGTGTGCCCGGATCGCACCGATGCTTACCGAGTGTTCACCGCCGATGACGCCGATGAATCTGTCGTTGGCCAGGTAGGGCTCGACGCGGCCGCATACCGCGTCGAGCATGCTCTGTGGCGAAGCGAGATCGGTGATCGGTGCATCGGTGAAGATGCCGACCTGGTACACCTGCGAATCGCACTCAATGTCGTAAAGCTCCATGTTCGCCGAGGCGGTCAGGAGCGCTTCGGGCCCCTTGTCCGCCCCTTTGATCCACGTGCTTGTGCCGTCGTAGGGGACCGGAAGGATCACGACTCTCGCGGTGTGCGGGTCTCTGAACTCTTCGGGTATGTCCCCGTAGTGGACGCTGCCGGCCATGAGAATCCAGCGTCCTCTAAAGTAGAAAAACCGCAGCGGCGATGGCCGTGGTCCATCGACCGTGCTTGTCTCCCTCGGAGGTCTGGACGCACTGCGTGGTTCGAACGATCTTTCCGGA
>CAUZBA010000304.1:0-4491 GCA_963577635.1 Phycisphaerae bacterium | reverse complement strand
ATCTTGTGCGTCGCGGGCACGTGCGGGTCGTTGTAGTCCACGTGGGCGCCAAGGGCCAGGAGATTCTCGATCAATTCGAAGCTTGGGCTTTCGCGGATGTCATCCACGTCGGGCTTGTAGGCCAGACCCAGAACCAGGATCGTGGCGCCGCGGATCGCCTTGCCCCTGGTTTCGAGCGCGTCGACCGTGCGCTGCACGACGTAGGAGGGCATGGAACGGTTGATCTGCCCCGCCAGTTCGATGAACTGTGTGGGGGCGCCGACCTGTCGGGCCTTCCACGCCAGGTAGTAGGGATCGATGGGGATGCAGTGGCCGCCAAGTCCCGGCCCGGGATAGAAAGGCTGGAAGCCGAACGGTTTCGTGGATGCGGCATCCACGACGTCCCAGATGTTGATGCCCATCTTCGTCAGAACCACCTTCATTTCATTGACCAGGGCAATATTCACGGCGCGGTACACGTTTTCGAGGAGCTTGGAGGCCTCGGCGATCTCGGCGCTGCGGACGGGCACCACGTGCGTGATCGACTTCTGATACAGGCTGGCGGCGATCCGTCCGCTTTCCTCGTCGACGCCACCGACCAGCTTGGGGATGGTTCGCGTCGTGTGGTCGGCCCGGCCCGGATCCTCGCGCTCGGGCGAATAGGCCAGGTAATAATCACGTCCGCATGTCAAGCCATTGCGCTGGAGCCGCGGCAGAACGACGTCGCGGGTTGTGCCGGGATAGGTGCTCGACTCTAGAACGATCAGTTGTTGCGGGCGCAGCGTGGCGGCGACGTCGTCGGCTGCACTCTTGACGAAGCTCAAATCGGGATCGTACTTGTCGTCCAGCGGGGTGGGGACGCAGATCAGCACGGCGTCCGGCTCACCGAGGCGATCGAGGCTGCTGGTGACTTCGAAACGGTCGGAGTCGACCATGTCCTGGACGAACTTATCGCCCAGGTGTTTCAGATAGCTTTCGCCTCGGCAGAGTGTGGCGACCTTGTCGGGATCGACGTCGAATCCGATGACCGGCAGGCCCGCCTGCCAGAACGCGTGCAATAGAGGTAGACCCACATAACCCAGGCCGATGACGCCTACGGTTACCGAATCGTCATCGATCCTGGATTGCAGACTCATGCGCAGACGGCCCATCCTGTCTGAACTAACCGGAACACGTGGCGTGCCATCGGCCGGCAACGATCGACCGATCGGCGCATGATACCGCGCCCGCTGTGGTCGTGACGACGTTGATAATTCTCCTCCGACGGGTTACACTCATACGGTCGATTGAGGACAGTCCGAATCAGGCAAGCAACCCTAGGAGCCGCCCAATGGCCGAGGAAGCAGTGCTCGAATTTACCGACGACAATTTCGAACAGCAGGTCATTCAGGCGGATCAGCCCGTACTGGTAGACTTTTGGGCCGAATGGTGCATGCCTTGCAAGATGCTGGCGCCCACGATCAACGAGCTGGCGAATGAATTCTCCGGCAAGGTGAAGGTCGGAAAGCTCGACACCGACTCCAACAAGGAGGTGGCGTTGAAGTTCGAGATCAGCGCCATCCCCACGGTCATTCTGTTCAAGGACGGGCAAGTAGTGCGCAAGTTCGTTGGGGTCACGGCGAAACAGGAATTCTCGGGCGAGCTTCAGAAGCTTGCGGGTTGACGAGCCCGTCGCGAGTGCGTGAGCCGGGACGGCGAGCGCCGTCCCGAGTGAATAGCGAGCGACGGAATGCCTTGGCCTTCGTCGATCGAAGGAAGCCAGCGACACAGGCACATTGACCAAGTGCCTGCCATGCTCTCCATGAGGCGATTGCGAATTTCCCCGTGGCGAGTGAAGCGCGAGCCACGGAAAGCCTTGTCCCCCGTCGAGCGGGTCCGGAAACCCGCCCACAACGATTGCGCAGGTAGACGTTCTGAAGATGCTTCGAGTGGTGCTGCGTCTGAATAGTCCTGTCCAATCATGCCCGTTGAATTCCACGAACAGAAGCTGGCAAACGGATTAACCGTCATCGCCGAGTGCAACGGTGAGGCCCACACGGCGGCAGTGGGCTTCTACGTCAAGGGTGGTTCCCGTGACGAACAGAAGCAGGTCATGGGCGTCAGTCACTTCCTCGAGCACATGATGTTCAAGGGGACGGCCACGCGGACCGCCGATGACGTCAACCGGAAGTTCGACGAAATGGGCGCCAACTACAACGCCTACACCACCCAGGAGATGACCGCGTACTACGCTCAGGTTCTGCCAGAGTTCCTGCCCCGTGCCGTGGACCTGCTCGGCGACATGCTGCGCCCGGCGCTTCGTGACGAGGATTTCGAGATGGAGAAGAACGTCATCCTCGAAGAGATCGGCATGTATGAGGACCGACCCCAATGGCGCCTGCAGGACACGATCATCGAGACGCACTTCGGCGAGCATCCGCTGAGCTACCGTGTTCTGGGAACCGTTGAGTCGATCAAGGCCCTGACAGTCGACCAGATGCGCGGCCATTTCAAGTCCTGTTACGGGCCCGACAACATCACGGTGGCCGCGGCCGGGCAGATCGACTTCGACCGGCTGATGGCCGACGTGGGGGAAAGTTCGGGTGACTGGGAGCCGGCAGGCCACCGCCGCCGCTACGATCAGCCGTCGGTGGCATCGGCGCAGCGGACACTGGGCGATCCCAAGCTGAACCGGCACTACATGGCGATGATCTGCCCGGGGCCAAGCGCCCAGGACGAAAGGCGCTATGCCGCGGGCGTCTTGAGCGACGTGCTGGGCGACGCTGACGGTTCGCGCCTCTACTGGGCCTTGATCGACCCCGGTCTGGCCGACGAGGCCGACTTCTCCCACTTTTCGCACGATCAGGCGGGCAGCTTCTTCGCATTCGCCTCGTGCGATCCGACCCGGGCAGAACAGGTCGAGCAGATCCTGCTGCGGACACTCGACGAATACGTCGATCAGATCGACGCCGCCGAAATCGAGCGTGCCAAGAATAAGATTGCCACGTCCGTGACCCTCGCGGCGGAGAACCCCAACGGTCGCATGCGCGGCCTGGGCGGACAGTGGACCTATCTGGGCCGGTACGTGTCGCTCGACGAACAGTTGCGGCTCATCATGGCGGTCGACGTCGAACAGGTCCGGAATCTCATGGCGGACATGCCGTTCAACCCCCGAACCATCGTGCGGCTCGGACCCGATGGTCACGGCGACGAGTGACTTTCAACGCCTTCCCGTGGACCCCATCCCCGAAATCCTGGACCAGGTGCGCGACGGGAAATTGATCGTCCTGGTGGACGATGAGCGGCGCGAGAATGAAGGTGACCTGGTCTGTGCCGCCGACAAGGCCGCGCCGCAAACGATCAATTTCATGCTCCGCGAAGGTCGGGGAATGCTCTGCGTGCCCCTGGCCGGCGAGATTTGCGATCGTCTGGAACTCGGGCCCCAGAGCCTGATCAACACGGCTCAGCGCAGTACCGCTTACACCGTGAGTGTTGACGCGCACGAGCGCTTCGGCGTCACGACGGGGGTCAGTGCGGTGGATCGCGCGTCGACCATCTCGGTTCTTTGCGATTCGCGCAGCGTGGTGGGCGATCTGGCTCGCCCCGGTCACGTCCAGCCGCTGCGGGCGCGTGACGGCGGCGTCCTGGTACGCGCCGGCCAGACGGAGGGCTCGGTCGACCTGTGTCGCATGGCCGGAATGTCGTGCGCCGCGGTGATTATCGAAATCATGAACGCCGACGGATCCATGGCCAGGCGGGACGACCTTCGGCGATTCTGCCGGCAACACGACCTGAAGATGTGCTCCGTCGCGGATATCGTCGAGCACCGGATGCAGCGCGAGAATCTCATCGAGCGGATCGACACCGCCCCGTTTGAAACCGAGCATGGCACCTTCACGCTCATTGCCCTACGCAGCATCGTGGACCGGTTGCCGCACGTGGCCCTGGTGTGTGGCGACATCGGGCGCCTGGACGACTTCGGTCAGCCGATCGAAGTGGACGGGCCGATCCTCGTGCGGATGCACAGCCAAAACCTGCTGGGTGACGTTCTTGGCGACCTGGGCCAGCCGACGGGCCGGACGCTGACCCATGCGATGAAGGCGATCCAGGCCGAAGGGCGCGGGGCGCTGGTGTACCTGCGCCACGAGATGACCGGGCGCGGTCTGCTCCAGACCCTGCACACGCTTCACGAAACCATCGGCAGCGGCAAGGCGCCCGACGAGCGCCCCAAGCTGGGCGTCGGCCATCCGCAACCGGGAATCAAGCCGCCGCCGAATAAAGGCGCCTACGGCATCGGCTGCCAGATCCTTCGCCACCTGGGTATCCGCAGTCTGCGCCTGCTGACGGATCATCCGTTTCAACCGACGGCGCTGAGCGGCTTCGGGCTGGAGATCGCGGAGTTCGTTGCGGTGACGGAGAAGGCTCAAGCAGATTAAGTTTATATGTAGCGTCCTGAGCTGCCTGCAGCTGCACCTGGCTTTGTCGTGCTGCATCGACGATACTCAGGGGTATCGCCTGCTTCGCCCTCCGCGC
>CAUZBA010000303.1:0-4526 GCA_963577635.1 Phycisphaerae bacterium | reverse complement strand
CGCTACCCAAGAAACTTCAGATCCCCAGTGTCCTCGACGCGGTTGCGACCGTTCAGAAGGCGGTCATCTGCGATGTGGATGCGTGCGGTCACGCCGCGGATATGCGCTTCGCCGTCCGCCTTGCTCTTGACGAGGCCCTGGCCAATGCCATTCATCACGGCAACGGTGACGACTCGAGCAAGACCGTCACCGTCGACTATCACGTCACGCCGGATCGCGTGCAGATCACGGTGTGCGACGAGGGAGCGGGATTCAACCCCGGCCGAGTGCCGGACCCGACCCTTCCTGAGAATCTCGTGAAACCGAGCGGCCGGGGCATCATGCTGATGAAGGCTTACATCGAGTCGGTCCGATTCAGTAAGCGTGGAAACTGCGTGACCTTGATGGCCCGTCCAGGACAGCCTGGACCGCCGCGATGCGGCCACCGCGAGCCGTGAATGGCACGGGGGAAGCCCCCCGCGAGGCCGAAGCCGGCCCTGGGGGCTTCGCGTGGGTGAAACTTTCAAGATTGATTGCCGAGGTGGCGGCGGCCGGATATGATCAAGGGCCCGACCGCAGTGGAGATTCAAGCCAAAGTTGAACCGCGGCAAAAATTCCCAGACATCTTCAACATCGCCGGCCAGGCCGTCGACGGGATCCACGTCGAGCGGATCGTTGGGCGGCACGGACGTGGCCGGGACCGGTGGGACCGATGACGGCCAGGCCGCATCGGATGACGCCGGCGACCCATCCAGTAGTCCGGACCCGGTACCTGAAGCCCGATCTCAACCCCAACCCCAACCGGCCGTGCGCGGCGTATGCGCTGAACTGTGCGTGCGCGTTGCCGAGCCACAGCCGCCGCTGTCAGGTTGGCTTGACTCTATGCTCGTCGGTGTCGCGGAGGCCGCAGGATTGGATGAGGGCCGATTGACTGTCGTCGTGGTCGACGATGCACAGATGTCGGATCTGCACCGGCAATACAAACGCCAGGACGGAACCACCGACGTGCTGACGTTCGACCTGAGAGAACCGCCCGGAGTCGGGTCGGTTGAAGCCGACGTGGTCGTGTGTTTCGACGAAGCGGTGCGCCAGTCATCCGCGATCGGGCACGACGTTCGCCTCGAGGTGCTTCTCTACGCGGTTCACGGTCTGCTTCATCTGATCGGTTACGACGACGTCGATCCCACGGAAGCCGAACGGATGCACCGTCGCGAAGACGAGCTTCTTGTCGCTGTAGGATGCCCCGCGGCCTACGCGGCTGCCGGCCGGAGCCGAATTGATTGATCGTGTCAACGGGCCAGACCATGAGCCGGGCGGCGATGCTGCCGGCCCATGGTGCCCGGCCGCGTCCCCGGCACGGCGGGCAACATCAGGAGTTGCTGCGATGGCAACCCGAGAACCGAGGCCGACAGGTGTTTGATTTGGCTTTCTGGATTGCGATCGTCGCCCTGGCGACCGGATGCCATTTCGCCGCGTGCAACGTGTCACTGAATATTTTCAGCCGCTCGAAGCTCATCGAAATCCTGAAGGCCACGGGGAGATCCGACCGCGTCGATGACTTCATCGACCGCGTGCCGCGAATGCAACTGGTTACGGGAACGATACGCGCGACGTTGAATCTCGTCGTGCTGGTGGCCGTTCTGGCCTACCTTCGAAACCTGGTCGATTGGCAGACTTGGGTCGAATACCTCGTGGCGGTCGCGATCGCCGGATCTCTGGTGAACGTTTTTATGGTGGCCGTCCCACTGAGCCTGGCGCGGTACCACCCCGAACGCATACTGGCACGTTCGATGGGGCTGTTGCGCGTGGTCGACACGGGATGCCGGCCCTTGGCCGTCACCCTGCACCTGTTCGACCCGGTGGTGCGCCGCCTGTCGGGTGCAGAGAAGCTGCGCGACGCCGATAACGAAGCCAGCGAGCGAATCATGACCGTCGTGGAGGACCACGAAGCACAGGGCGCGGTGGACACCGGCCAGAAGGAGATGATCGAGGCGGTTTTCGACCTGACCGAAACGACCGCCGGCGAGATCATGACCCCGCGTACGGAGGTGACCGGCATTAACGTCGGCGCGACGCTGGAGCAGGTGAAGGACACGATCCTGCACGAGGGTCACAGTCGTATCCCCGTCTACAAATCGGATCTGGATCACATCGTTGGCATCCTGTACGCCAAGGATCTGCTGCGATTTCTTGGTAACGGCGAAGGATTCGATCTTCGCGGCCTCCTGCGCGAAGCGATGGTGGTCCCGGAGAGCAAATGGGTGCGGCAACTGCTCGGCGAGTTCAAGGCCCGCAAGGTTCACCTCGCGATTGTCCTCGATGAATACGGTGGCACAGCGGGTCTGGTCACGATCGAGGATATCCTCGAGGAACTCGTGGGCGATATTCAGGACGAATACGAGCCGTTGAGCGAGGATGTCGAAATTCACCGCATCGACGAGCGGACCTTTGAAGTCGATGCCCGGGCGCATGTCGACGACGTCAACGACGATCTGAAGATCCATCTTCCTGAAGGCGAGGACTACGACACGCTTGGCGGTTTCGTCTTTTCAACCCTCGGCCATATCCCCCGTTCCGGAGAAGAATTCGAGTTCGGCAATGCACGCTTCATCGTCACCGATGCTGGACGGACCAGGGTCAATCGTGTGCGCATCGAGGTCGATGAATCGCTGGCGACTCAGGACGTTTCCGGTGCTGATGATTAGCGGCCGATCTCAGCGATCCCATGGACATACGCTTCCATAACACGCTGACGCGCCGGATCGAGCCCTTCGAGCCGCTCGATCCGCCTCTGGTTACGATGTACAACTGCGGGCCGACGGTCTACGACTTCCAGCACATCGGCAACTTTCGTTCCTTTCTGTTTGCGGATGTGCTGCGGCGTTTTCTGGAACTGGCCGGATATCGCGTCCACCAGGTCATGAACCTCACCGACGTCGGTCACATGACCGAGGACGACGTGGCGGATGGTCGCGGCGAAGACAAGATGCAGGTCGCATCCGCCCGCATCAAACAGGCGAAGAAAGAGGGCTCACTGCCGCCCGGGGCCATCGAGAACCCGGACAATCCCTACGAGGTCGCGCAATACTACATTGACGCGTTTCTGGCCGATGCCCGGTCTCTGGGATTGACCGTGGCCGACGAATATCCGCAGAACACGCCGCGGGCCACCGAACACATTTCGGCCATGCAGCGGATGATCGCCAAGCTCATCGAGCGCGACCACGCCTACGTTGCCGACGACGGAGCGGTGTACTACGCGGTCGAGAGTTTCCCGCAGTACGGTCGCCTCTCCGGAAATACACTGGACAAATTGCGCGGTGGCGCGGGCGGGCGCGTCATCGCTGAACACCAGGCCATGAAGCGACACCCATCGGATTTCCTGCTGTGGAAACCGGATCCGTCACACATCATGAAGTGGGATTCCCCATGGGGTGCGGGCTATCCGAACTGGCACATCGAATGCTCGACCATGGTCACCAGCGTGCTCGATCGCGAGGTCATCGACGTGCACACGGGCGGCGAAGACAACATCTTCCCGCATCATGAGTGCGAAATCGCCCAGACGTGCGGGGTGACCGGACACGAGCTGTTTGCCCGGATCTGGATGCATGCCCGGCATCTGCTTGTGGACGGCGAGAAGATGTCCAAGCGCAAGGGGACGATCCACACCGTGCGGGACGTGGTGGACGGCAAGGTCACCGGCCGACCGGTCGAACCGGCAGTCCTTCGCTACGATTTGATTCGCGCTCATTACCGATCGAACATTAACTTCACCGCCAAGGGCCTGGAGGATTCAGCCAGCGCCGTCGGGCGATTTCGTAGCGCCGCGGCCAGGTGCGCAAACGGTGTTGTCCGCGCCGATCCGAGCCACCCCGTCGTCGGTCAGTTCATGGCCGCGCTTAGCGATGATCTGAACATCAGCGCCGCCCTTGCGGTCGTGTTCGAATGGCTGAAGTCCGGCGGTGACCGGGAAGCCGACGCCGCCGGCGTCTTTAGAACGCTCGACTCGGTTTTGGGCATCCTCCCGGGCGCGGGGCAGAAGCGCGGTGGCGAAGCGGCCGATGAGGAGGCCCGGCAACGTTGCGCGGGGATCGACGAGGCCCGGGCCGCGGGCGATTATGGTCGGGCCGACGATTTGCGCCGCCAGATCGTCGACGCGGGATATGATGTGATGACCACCAAGGAGGGTACGGTGGCGAAGCGCAAGCTGGCGTGACGGTTTCTACGTCTTCTCAGCGCGAAACTCGGATCGGGCCTGGAGAAGGTACGGCAGACCGCTGATCACGGTGACGAGGACGATGGCCCAGGTGATCAGGGTCAGGCACGTCACCAGTCCGCCTCGTCCCGGGCGCATGGGATCCAGCCAGACCAGCACCAGGATGACGGGGATCCCCGCCGACTGCAGAATCATTTTCGCCTTGCCAAAGAGGTTGGAGCCGAAACGGACCCCGGCGGATTCCAGCTCGCCCCGCACACCGGTGACGAGCAGCTCGCGGGCCAGGATGATGGCCACCATCCACGGGGTGACGCCGCTGATCGATCTG
>CAUZBA010000302.1:0-4534 GCA_963577635.1 Phycisphaerae bacterium | reverse complement strand
CCCGACCCTGTCTTCTACCGCTCGAAGGTCGCCACGAGGTGGGACAAGTACTGGAAGGCGGAGATGGGCGTCCACGCCACCAACATGGCGGCCCCGGCAGTGCGCGCCCTCGCGGCCCAGGGCACAGACCCGCTGGCACTGACCGTCGAGGTCTGCCGCCAGCGCGGCGTGCCGATCGTCGCCAGCTTCCGCATGAACGGCGAGGACATGGCCACGCGCACGCTGCACACCTACGACTTCGGCCGTGAGAACATGAACCTGCGCATCGAAGGCCGCCACTGCCTCGACCCGGCCCACCCCAAGGTGTACGAGCACCGCATGAAGATCTTTACCGAGGTAGTCGAGAACTACGACATCGACGGGATCGAGTTCGACTACAAACGCACGCACTACATGATCTCGAACCCGCGCAAGAACCACGTCATCCTGACGCGCATGGTGCGTGAAACGCGTCAGATGCTCGACGAGGTGGCGAAGCGCAAGGGACGCAAGCGCCTGCTGCTGGGCGTACGCGTCGAGCCGATGGTCGCCGGGTTGCTGAACAAGGCCGATTTTCCCGGCGCCAACGGCCAGCCGAACAACCGGTCGTGCGAGGCCACGGGGCTGGACATCAGGACCTGGATCGATGAGGGCTTGGTCGACTACGTCTGCCCCTCGCACTTCTGGCCGCAGTGGCCGGGCCTGCCGCGCACCAGCGAGTTCGTGGAGCTGGCCAGGGGCAAGGACATCGGCATTTACCCCACGGTGTGGCCCCAACCGGCCTGGCTCAGTGACAAGGAACCGATCGAGGCGGACGACACCGATCGGATGCGGCGCTACAAGAAGGACCTGTGCGACCTGGTGCTCACCTGCTATCGCGACGGCGCCGACGGCATCAGCACCTACAACTGGCTGCCACACCATCAGCGCGGCATGGTGCCCAATCCCAGCCGCGCGTACTGGGGCGACGGCAACAAGGGCCTCCAGATGTACATTCACGGTCTGATGTCGGATGCCGCCGCGGTGGCAGCCTATCGCAATTCAGACGCAATCCTTCCCGGCACCTAGCTGATAAAGAACCATGAACCACACCATCAACACCTGGCCGGGATTCGTCGTCTTCGCAGTTGCGGTCATCCCGCTGATGCAATTTGGCTGCGGGTCCGACGAACGCGCGGACAATCGGAAGTTCGGTTCGATCCTCAACAACGACGGCAACAACATTCTCTTCGGCATCACGCCCGAGGCGGCGACGCCCGAGGCGTACCGCAAGGGTGTGGAGCACCTGCTCGATGCGAAGCCGGGGATCCTGGCTCAGTCCATCGGCCAGCCCGATCCGGTCTTTTACCTTTCGCAAGTCGCGTCGCCGTGGTTCAGGCACCGCGGCATGCACCCCGACGGTCAGGCAATGAAGGCCCTGGCCGGCGCCGGCACCGATCCGCTGGCGCTGACGGTGGAGGTATGCAAGAAGCGAGGCGTGCTAATCGTCGCCAGCTTTCGGATGAACGCCGAGGATCTCGGCCACGGCAATTTCGATTCGTCCGACTTCGGCCGCGCCAACAAGCACCTGCGCATTGAGGGTCGCAACTGCCTGGATCCGGCCCACCCCAAGGTTTACGAACACCGCATGAAGATCTTCGCCGAGGTGATCGAGAAGTACGACCTCGACGGGCTGGAGTTCGACTACAAACGCTGGCATCACATGATTTCGAACCCGGCCGAGAATCACGTGATCCTCACGCGCATGCTGCGCGAGACAAGAAAAATGCTCGACGAGGCCGCGAAGCGCAAAGGGCGCAAACGCCTGCTGCTGGGGGTGCGCGTCCAGCAGCAGATCAGCGGCGCGCTGAACCCGGAGCACTTCCCTGGGGCCAACGGGGCCCCGTTCAACCAGTCGTGCGACGCTGCGGGCCTGGATATCAAGACCTGGATCGACGAGGAGCTGGTCGACTACGTCTGCCCGTCCTTGTTCTGGCCGCCCTGGCCGGGACTGCCGCGCACCGCCGAGTTCGTCGAGCTGGCGAAGGGCAAGAACGTCGGGATCTATCCCACAGTCTGGCCCCGGCCCGAATGGCTCAACAAGAAAACAGATCCGCCGATCGAGCGCGACGACGCCGAACTAATGCGGCGCTACAAGAACGAGCTGTGCGACATCATTCTTACCTGCTACCGCGACGGCGCCGACGGCATCAGCACCTATAACTGGACGCCCCACCATCAGAAGGGAATGGTTCCCGAACCAGGTCGGCACGAATGGGGCGACGGCAGCAAGGCACTGCAGATGCACATCCACGGCCTGATGTCGGATGCCGCCGCGGTGAAAGCGTATCGCAACGCGCAGGAGATCCTGCCTGCCGCACCGTAAGCAATCAACCATGAACCACACCATGATCTTCCGGCCGGAGTTCATCGTTATTGCTGTCGCGGTCACCACGATGCTGCACGTGGGCGGCTGCCGCGCATCCGGGAAACTGCCGGGCAACAGGGAATTCGGCTCGATCCTCAACAACGACGCCTCGAACATCATGTACGCCGGCACCGGCGCCGACACGACGCCGGACGAGTTCCGCAAGGGCGTCGGCCACCTTCTGGACGCCAAGCCCGGCCTCCTGGCACAGTCGATCGGCCAGCCCGACCCGGTCTTCTATCAATCCAAGGTCGCCACGCCGTTCAGCAAGTATGTCGAGCAGACGAATCGGATGGTTCCGGCGATGCGCGCCCTCGCGGCCCAGGGCACCGATCCGCTGGCACTGACCGCCGAGGTGTGCCGGCAGCGCGGCGTGCCCGTCGTGGCCAGCTTTCGCATGAACGCGGAGGACATGGGCCCCAGGGGGCTGGAGCACTTTGACTTCGCCAGGGACAACCCGCACTACCGGCTCGGCGACCGCGGCTGCCTCGACCCGGCCCACTCCGAGGTCTACGAACACCGCATGAAGATCTTCAGGGAAGTGGTCGAGAACTACGACATCGACGGGATCGAGTTCGACTTCAAGCGCTGGATCTTCATGATCTCGAACCCGAGCGAGAACCACGTGATCCTGACGCGCATGGTGCGCGAAACGCGGCAGATGCTCGACGAGGTCGCGAAGCGCAAGGGGCGCAAGCGACTGCTGCTGGGCGTGCGCGTCGAGCCGATGGTCAGCGGCGAATTGAACAAGGCGGATTTCCCCGGGGCCCAGGGCCCTCCCTGGAACCGATCGTGCGAGGCGTCCGGCCTGGACATCCGAACCTGGGTCGACGAGGAACTGGTCGACTACGTCTGCCCGTCGCACTTCTGGCCGAAGTGGCCGGGCCTGCCGCGTACCGCCGAGTTCGTCGAGCTGGCGAAAGGCAAGAACATCGGCATCTACCCCACGGTGTGGCCCCAGCCCGCGTGGATCAAGGAGAAAGATCCGCCGATCGAACGCGACGACGCGGAGCTAACCATGCGTTACAAGAATGATCTTTGCGATCTGGCACTGACCTGCTACCGCGACGGCGCCGACGGGATCAGCACCTACAACTGGCTGCCCCACCACCAGCAGGGAATGCAGCCCGATCCGAGTCGGCCGTACTGGGGCGACGGCCACAAGGCCATGCAGATGCACATCCATCCGCTGTTGTCCAACCACTCGGCGCTGAATGCCTATCGCAAATCGAACGTGATCCTGCCCGCAGGACCGTAAACGGTGGACGAATGCGGGTTAACCTCGACATCAAATCTGCCATGACAGATCGTCATCGTCGACACGCCGAGAATCATCAAGGGGATGCGCGGATATGTATCAGAACAGAAGCATTCGGCCAATCCTCTCGCTTCTTGCCGCGGTCGCCTTGACCATGAGCAACGCGAACACCACGCCCGCGGCGGAGTTTCCTAACCACGATCGCCGGATTCTCTACAACAGCGATTCGGGCAATGTGCTCAGTGAATTCACGTCGGAGGTGGAAGACGTCGACCAGATCAAGGCGATCCTCGAGACCGCAATCGATGAACTTGCCGCCGCGGGCGTCGACACCTTCGCGCCGGTCACGTGCTACCAGTTCTTCTCCGTCATCGGGCCCTCCGACGTCCTGGAGCAGCAGTGGCAGTTTCATACCGGCTGGAACACCGAATGCTGGCGCCGCCTCGCCAAGGCGGGTATCGATGCCCGCAAGCTCATCGCCGACCGTTGCCACAAGAACGGCATGGAGTTCGTGGCCTGCATCCGGATGAACGACCGGCACGGCGGGAAGCGCGGCAAGATCATCCGTGACAACCCCGACTGGCGGCTGAAGGGAATCGGCGGCGGGCAGGCGGCCGACTTCGCGCAGGAACCCGTGCGCGAACTTCTTCTGGCCTACATCGAGGAGGTTCTCAAGAGCGGCGACGTGGACGGCATCGAGTTCGACTACATGCGCTGGGCCCACATGTTTCAGCCGGGCCAAGGGTCCGCCAACGCACACCTGTTGACCGAATTGACCCGCAAGGCGCGCAAGCTTCTCGACGACGCGGCGAAGCGAATGGGCCGCAGCAGTCTGATCCTGGGCGTGCGCGTTCCCCAGACCGACCGCGAGTGCGAATATCTCGGCTTCG
>CAUZBA010000301.1:0-4540 GCA_963577635.1 Phycisphaerae bacterium | reverse complement strand
TCATCAGCGAAGAGGCAGGCGCGGACACCCACGTCGTACTGGTTCTGGATCAAGCCGGTTGGCACATGTCCAAAGGGTTGGATGTTCCGCAAAACATTACGCTTCTGCACTTGCCGGCGTATTCATCGGAACTGAATCCGGCCGAACGTGTGTGGGCCTACCTGAAGAGTCACTGCCTGAGTAACCGCGTCTATGAAGATTATGACGATCTATTTAACACGAGCACTCACGCATGGAACCAACTCGACGAGGATCGATTCCGATCTCTATGCAAGACCAATTGGATTGTGCATGAGAACTAATCGAGGTGCGTATAACAGCCCTCCAGCCATGCGTAAAGCCGCGCCGCCATGGCCCGCACAGACCGCATGCACGAGGCCTGATCCGGGCCGCGGGACAGCAGGGTGCAGATGGGAAATCCGGTTTCAACGACCTGTCCGGCGGCGGGAATGTCTGCAATCGACTCGCGGTCGAACACGCCGTACAAATCGCCGACACGGGTTTCACGCCGCGCGAACACGATCGCCTTGGCGTGTGACACCGTTTCGGGGGCGACCGCTCCAGTCGGTGCCGGTCCGAAAGCGCCCAGCCGCGGCGCCAGCGCGCCGGACCCCGTGGCCCGCTCCAGGATTTCGACACTTGCCGTGTATCGCGGGTTGACCTCTACGGGCCGGAGGTCGCCGGCAGAATCGAGGATGGCATCGACCCCGAACAACCCGCGAAGCTGGTGCGCCTCGGCCAGCTGCCTGCCGAGGTGCTTCAGGGCATCCTCCTGTCGCGGCGCAAGGGGCAGCGGGCCGATACTGCCACAATATCGGTAGCCATCGGCGCCGAATTCCGGATCACCGATGATCTGTTCGGTGACGCCGACCAGGACGGTCGCGTCACCATCGGCACGGAACACCGAGCTGACAGGCCTGCCCTCCACGAATTCCTGAAGGTAATGATCGTCGTCGACGCGTTCTCCCGGCTTCCAGGCACGAATGTCGTGGCCACCGGTGGAGCGCAGCGGCTTGATCAGGGTGCGACCTGCCTGAGCCGCATCCGGCCGGGATTCTGCTTGATAAACCTGACACGGCCTCAATCCCGTGTGCGGTTTCACGGCGGTCAGCGCGACCGGATCGCGTACAGACCGCATGGCCGCGGCGTTGCTGCCCGCCAACGGTCGGCGGGCCGCGATGGCGTCAACCAGCGCCGTGTGATTCTCGATGGCGCCGGTGAAAAGGACCGGCGCCTCCGGCGGGAGGGCGGCCGCGTCAAGCAATTCGAGCAAGCCCGAAGGATAGCATTCCCACCTGCAGCGCATGACCGGGCAGATCGCTGCCAGGTCCCGGTCGGCGAACAGATCAGCGCACCAAGGCCGCATGCCGGCGCGAAGGCCGGACTCGGCCGCGGCGCGTGCCGATGCACCGAGAATGATTAGATCGGGAGACACACGTCACGATTCCTCGCCCCCGACGCCTCCAAATTTCCGTTTGCGCCGGGCGAATTCGCGGATCGCCTCGTGCAGCTGGTCCACGCGGAAGTCGGGCCAGCAAACGTCGCTGACGTACAGTTCGGCGTAACTGATCTGCCACAGAAGGTAGTTGCTGACGCGCATTTCGCCGGCGGTCCTGATCAGAAGATCGGGGTCGGGCAGCGCCGCGGTGTAGAGGTACCGCTGAAAGAGGTCTTCGTTGACGTCGTTCGGGTCGATCCGGCCAGCCTTCGCGTCGCGGGCGATGGCCGCCGCCGCATCGGCGATCTCCGTGCGTGACCCGTAGTTCAACGCCAGAACCAGCGTCAGGCCGCTGTTCTTGGCGGTGCATTGAACGATCTTGTCCAGCTCCTGAAGCACGCGATGCGACAACGGATGGCGGCGGCCAATCTGAACGAAGCGCACGTTGTTCTCCATCAATTGATCGCACTCGTCATTCAGGTATTGCACGTACAGATCCATCAGGAAATCGACCTCCTCAGACGGCCGCTTCCAGTTCTCGATCGAAAAGCTATAGAGCGTGAGGGCATCAAGCCGGAGGCTCGCGCATTCCGTGACGATCGCCCGGACGGCGTTGGCCCCGGCGCGATGACCGAACATCCGCGGCTTGTCCTGACGCCGGGCCCAGCGCCCGTTGCCATCCATGATCACGGCGATGTGCCGCGGCAGCATCTCGGCGGGCAGGCCGAGCTTCGCCAGCGAATCCGTGGTCCGCTGATCCGGATTCGCGGTCGGTTCGGCCCGCGCGTTCGCTGCGTGCGTGGTCATGCCCCAGCCTCCGGCTGGAAGAGAATCTGGTCGCGACGGCGGCCGACGCAGACCATCGATGCCCTGACGTCGACGAACTGCTCGATGAACTCGATCAGACGGCGCGCCTCACGCGGCAGATCGACGAAGCTGGCACACCGGTCGATCGGACCGGAGAAACCGTCGAATGATTCGTAGATCGGCTCGACCGCCTCCAGCACGGCCGAATCGGCGGGGAAATGGTCCAGCGTGCCGCCGTTGTGGCGATACCCCACACAGACGCGAATCTTCTCCAGGCCGGCCAGAACGCTCAGGCCCGTGCATGCCAGTGTGGTCACGCCGCAGAGTCGCGCCGTGTAGCGCAGCGCCACCAGATCCAGCCAGCCGCAGCGCCGCGGCCGGCCCGTGGTGGTACCGTATTCGCCACCGACGTCACGCAGCCGCTGTGCCGAGTCGTCGTGCAACTCGGTGGGGAACGGCCCCCCGCCCACGCGGCTTGTGTACAGCTTCACGATGCCGATCACCTGCCGCAGCGAGCTTCCGGGAACGCCCGAACCGCTGTAAACGCCCAGCGAGGAGCAGTGGCTCGAGGTGACGAAGGGATAAGTGCCGTGATCGACATCGAGCAGCGCCGCGTTGGCGCCCTCGAACAGAAGATGCCTGCCGTCGCCGAGGGCCTGGTGCAGAAGATGCGTCGTGTCGCAGATCATCGGGCGCAGACGCTCGGCGTACGCCAGGTTCTCGTCGGCCAGCGCATCGGCATCGATCGGCTCGAACGGCTCCGCTTCCTGCCCGCAATGGCGCGCCAGCGCCTCGAGCATGACGTTCTTGATCTGGACGATGTGGTGCAGCCGCCGGCGCAACCGTGCCTCATCGAGCAGGTCGCCCATCCGGATTGCCGTGCTGCGCAGCGCCTTGTCGGCGTAGGCCGGTCCGATCCCGCGACCGGTGGTGCCGATCTTCGTCCGATCGCCGCCACTGATCCCCTGGGCGCATTCCATCAGGGCATCCTGGCACTTGTGATACGAAAAAACGACGTGGGCCCGATCGCTGATTCTGAGGTTGTCGCCAACCTCGATCCCCCGTTCGCGCAGGGCGTCGATTTCCTTGAGTATCTGTGCCGGGTCGATCACGACGCCGTTGCCCACGACGTTCAACGTGGACTGCGACAGGATCCCGGACGGAATAAGGTGCAGCGCGAATTTCTGATCGCCGATCTGGACCGAATGGCCCGCGTTGGCCCCCCCGTTGTAGCGCACGACCAGATCGAAGTGCCTGGTCAGCAGGTCCACGATCTGACCCTTGCCCTCGTCACCGAACTGCAGTCCGACCACGGCCGCATGCCCCTCGGTGAGGCTCATTCGCGCCAGTGGATCGTCTCCGGTCGGCTCAGTGGCGACCGGGCCGGCCGCAGCGATAGAACGTTCGGTCATCGCAAGTCTCGGTGGCAAAGCCAGTGATTTTAGCAAGTCCGACCGGCGGGCGCCGGGCGGACTTGCGGCATTGGGCCCGATTAATCCCAGGGCCCGTCTTCGCCGATCCAATACGCGACCTGGTCGAACAGCGGTGCGACCGCCCTCACGCCGATTCGGCCCATCGTGGCGATCTGAACCCATCGGCGGGCCTGCAGATACCTGCTCATCCCGCCGATCTCGAATCCCCAACGCCGGCAGCGGCTCACGAAGCGCGGGCTCGGCTCACCGTGCGGCGGTCGAAACGTGGTGATCACCGGGGCCGCCGACGCGCCATCGACCAGCGGTGGCAGGCCGATCCGAGTAAGGCGGCGGCGCACGTACTGACCCATGCGATCGTAATGCCCGTAGTGATCGTCGCGAAGCGGTGGTGTGGCAAAGGACTCCAACGCCACACCGAGCGCTTCGAGCGGTGCGGAGGGACATGTGAAGCGCGTTCCGGTGGTCTGAATCGACGACACCAGGTCCATGTAGCTCGGCAATCGGTCCGACGCGATCGCGCCGAGTGCCTCGGGGCTTGCGAACACCATGCAGAGCCCCGCGATGGATCCCAGGGCCTTGCCGCTACTTCCCGTGGCCAGGTAAATGCCATCGAGGTCCAGCGGAACGGCGCCGACGCTGCTGACACAGTCGAGACAGACGCGCACGCCGCGCTTCGACGCGACCTGGCGCAATGCAGCGACGTCATTGACCATGCCCGTGCTCGATTCGAGGTGGACGCCCCACACCCAGCCAACGTCGGCGCGACGATCGAGCACCTCGGCCAGACGCTTCAGATCCCAAGGCGCCGACCAGGGTTGACACAGTGCCTCGCAGTTCAGCCCGGCGCGCCGGCATTGGTCCA
>CAUZBA010000300.1:0-4566 GCA_963577635.1 Phycisphaerae bacterium | reverse complement strand
CGGCCGTGGCGGTCAGGCGGAAGTGGCTGAAAAGGAAGGCGTTGGTCGAGGACGCAGTTCTTCGGAACCTCGCCGACCTGGTCACGAACGACCTTGTCGTGCGGGTGGAAGGTTTTGACGGCGTGTTCGATGTGGACGTCCACAGCGATGTGTTTCGGCGGCTGGTCAAGTACAAATGCTATGAGCCGGAGTTGGCCAGGTGTTGCACGAAACATCTGGATCCCGGCAAAGATGCGATCGATGTCGGAGCCAACGTGGGGTTCTTTACGGCCATGTTCGCGAAAAGGCTTCACGAGGGCAGGAAAGTGCTGGCGGTGGAGCCGACCGCGAATGCCCTGAAACGCCTGCGCAGGAACATCGAGTTGAACGGCGTCACCGGAAACGTCGTCGTGTTCGAGGGGGTCGCGTCCGATCGCAATGGAGACCGCGAACTGAAGATCGTGCGCGGCCGCGAGGAGTACTCCAGCCTTGGGGTGATGGCCCACCATTCCATCGAGGGTGCCGAATTCGTGTCGGAAACGGTATCCAGCCTGACACTAGACGATCTGGTGAAGCGGCATTCCATTCATCCCGGGTTCATCAAGATCGATGCCGAGGGGTCCGAGCATCTCGTGTTCGAGGGGGCAAGGAACGTGATGCAGACGGAACGGCCGATCATCGTGTCGGAGTTGAGCGACTTCCTTTTGAAGAAGAATGGCTCAGCATCGCGCGAGGTCATCGAGAAGATTGAACGATGCGAGTACGATGTGATCGACCCGATCGATCCAACAGCCAGGCCGGGTGAATCCGATTTCGAAGATATATTGTGTGCGCCCAGAGAGTTGAATATCAGGAACAGTCGATGAGCGACTTCAATTCCGCACACAATAGGGCCGTCTGGTTCGACATTCCCGTGGTGGAGTTGGATCGAGCCGCGGCGTTCTACGCCGCGGTGCTTGGAGTCGAGGTTCACAAAGAGCAGTTCGGGGACACTTCATTCTGCGTCCTCGAGCATCAGAACGGCAATGGCGGCTGTCTGGTCACCAACGAGTCTCAGGTCACGTCCGAGCAGGGCATTCTTGTTTATATGAACGTTGACAAGCGGATCCGAGACGCGGTTGAGCGCGTGACCGAGAAGGGTGGGAAGATGGTGCAGCCGATCCATTCGATCGGCCCTCACGGTTTCCGAGTGATCGTGCTGGACAGTGAGGGAAACCGCATTGCTCTGCATTCAACGATCGACGCGTGAGGTTGGGACTCGCGGGCGCAGCCCGCGCTACGCCACGCTTCCGTTGAGCGACCCCTTACTCACCCGATGGGGCCCGATGACGCCGTGGCGCGTGTCGAGGCTGACGACGTGGAACTCCTCGTGCGAGGCGTCCGCGGCCAGGCGCGCGAATTTCTCCCAGCAGTAGGCGATCGCGTCCTCTGGACCTCCGATGCGCCAGGTCTTTCGGCGATCGCCGTTCGCGGCCGCCGCCTCGACGCGCCGGCCATGATCTGGCAGAAAGCCGCCTCACTGACCACCGGGCTGAGCCCGCGCAGCTCGCCCGCGCCGATCTCGGGCAGATTTTCCATCGTGTCCTTGAGGCGGTTGGCAATCCGCTCGGCGCCCTGAAGCGCCGATTCGCCGCGGGGCCAGGTCCGAATCAGGATCGCCAGCAGTTCGGCCGTGCGCAGTGCCGCGGCCTCGTGGGCGACCAGCCGCTCACGCGGGCGATCGGCGAGTGGCGCGCGTCGGATCTTGGCGCCGCGTACCGTCGCGTCGATCCACGTCGATGCGCAGAACGCCGCGGGCTGCTGCCTCCAACGGAACGACGGACGCGATCGCGGCCCGCTTCGCTCGAGAAGTCCGTCTTTCTCCAATTCGCTCAGGACGCGAGTGACGAAAGCGGGTTTCTCGTCGTGGCACGCCCGCTTGATCGCTCCCATCGCAAACGACCGGTGAGCCAGGGCCGCGTCAAGCACGGTCCGGTACCGTCGAATGCGGAGCGTGTCCTGGTCCTTGTCCCTCATGGCACCCGACAATGACTGGGTACCGACCATCTTACCCGACCCTGCAAGGCGCCGGCGCGCCGCGGGGTGACGGACGGATTGACCCTGCGCCGAAGGACGGATATAGACGACGCATGCAGAATCTTCGGATCGCACTTTATCCGGGCGACGGTATCGGCCCGGACGTCATCGACCAGGCCGTGCGCGTGCTCGAGCGCGTCCAGCAGGACGCGGGCACTTTCGCAACGACGTTCGAGCGGTTCGATTGGGGGTGCGATTATTTCGACAGGCACGGCGTGGTGGCGCCGGACGACCTGGTCGAAACGCTGCGCCCGTTCGACGCGATTCTCCTCGGGGCGGTCGGTTTTCCTCCGCGCCTCGCCGACCATATCACCCTGCGGCCGCTCATCCGCATCCGCCAGGCGTTCGACCAGTACGCGTGCGTGCGGCCGGCGCGGCTCCTGCCCGGCGTGCCCTCGCTGCTTGCCGAGCCGGGCTCGATCGACATGGTCGTGGTCCGCGAAAACTCCGAGGGTGAGTACCTGTCCAGTGGGGGGCGATTCAAGGCCGGCACGCCCGATGAAGTGGCCATCCAATCCGGCGTGCACACGCGCAAGGGGATCGAGCGCGTACTGCGCTTCGGTTTCGATCTGGCCACGACGCGGCGCCGTCACCTGACGATGATCACCAAGTCGAATGCGATGACCTTTGGCTACGTGCTTTGGGACGAGGTGCACGACCAGGTGGCCGCGGAGTATCCGGACGTGACCACCGATCGCCAGCACATCGACGCGGCAGCAATGAACTTCGTCCGCCGGCCGGCTCAGTTCGACGTCGTCGTGGCCTCCAACCTGTTCGGCGACATCCTGACCGACCTTTCCGGTTCCATCACGGGGAGCCTGGGGCTGAATCCCTCGGCGAACCTGAATCCGTCGCGTGTGAACCCGTCGCTGTTCGAACCGGTGCACGGCTCGGCGCCCGACATCGCCGGAAAGGGGATCGCCAACCCCGTGGGCGCCATCCTCAGCGCTGCCATGATGCTCGATTGGCTGGGACTCAAGGATGCCGCGGCCACCATCACGGCGGCGGTGCACGGCGCCCTCGCAGACGGTTACGCGACGCCGGATATCGGCGGCGAGCTTTCGACGCACCTGATGACGGACGCGATCATCGAGCGTATCGGCGTGAAGGTGTCGGGTTGAGAATCACGGCCTGTGCGTGTTGGTCAACACTGCACGTCTTTGCCCTCTGATCCGAATATCGCCATGCGTTGGTCGTCGTCGGTCCTGGCGGCGTCTTTCGGGAAATAATGGAACTGCACCGCCCACCGGCGCTGCGATGTCGCGTTGTCCGGCGTGCCGTGCGGCAGCAGGGCGTCGAACACAAGCATGTCTCCCGGTCGCATGCGTACGGCAACGGACTTCGGGGCGTCGATTTCAGTGTCGCAGATCTGCCAGTCGCGCCTGAGGAAGTGAATCTGCGGTCCGTCCCGGTGTCGGCCGGGAAGAATCCGCATGCAGCCGTTCTCCGGCGTGGCCTCGTGAAGGGCGATCCACGTCCCGACGACGGGGACCTTCCCGGGGACGTTGAAATACGCTCGATCCTGGTGCCACGGCTTTTCGCGACCGCCCGGGGCCTTGAGCAGGGCCATCTCCTGAAGGATTTCGAGTTTCGGGGAACCCGTGATGCGCCGAATCAGTTCCAGCAGTCGCGGATCATATGCCACGGCGTGCAGGCGCGGATCCTTATCGGTGAAATCCATGAACTTGCGCACCGCGTCCTGCTTCTGCTCGCGGCTCAGGTCACCGATCCGGCCGGCTGCCCATTTCTCGAACTGGATGCAGCGCGGGTCGAGTTGGTCACCGTCGATCAGGTCTGCGAGCGCCTCTTTGGCGTCGGCAAGCGCCTTCGGGCGAACGGCATTCTCAATGACCAGGTATCCCAGTTCCCGGTATCGATCGATGTGTTGATCGGTCACGGCGTCATAGCCGCCGATCGACTCGGCCACGGACCCATAGTCGTAGAGACCCGCGGGCCAGGGCGCGACGTCGCTGTCGTCGAATGTCAGGCCGGCCCGCTCAACGGTACGTGTCGTGCCTTTCTTGGCTTTCACCGGGTCGCTCCAAGCGATGACGCGTGGCTCGCCATTCCAGCTCTCAGACAATCTCGCAGGGCTTCTCCAGGGCGCCGTTGGCCACGGCCTCCTGGGGAGTACGCGTGCCGAATGCTGCAATCAATCATAGCCCAATCGTCGGGGTAGAGGAACATTCAAACGGCCGGGGCTGACCTGCGTCTGTTGCGCTGGCTGGTGGCACGATTCCGTGGGCTCGATTGCTGGGTGAATCAGGCGTTGGTGCTGCTGTGGCGCAAGCTGTCCAGGCAGGAGGCGACGCGCGTTGAAGATGCCAGACGAAGAAACTGGATATGGGAGTATTTCGCCGAGGACATCAGGGCGCTGTACTTTCTTCGGTTTCTGCGATGAGTCGTGATGGTCCACCAGATAATCGAATCTCTTGACAGAAACGACTTTCCAAGAGACTCGCGATTTCCAGTTCCGGGCCACAGTTCCTGTTGCGTGATCGAGTGATGAAT
>CAUZBA010000299.1:0-4569 GCA_963577635.1 Phycisphaerae bacterium | reverse complement strand
CTGAGGCACCCGCTTCTCCTCGATCTTCATGCCCGACATGATCTTCAGGCGGGCGATCACGGCGGCCTGTGTGCGTTTGGGGATCTTGGGGCGTTCGATGCACATGCCATCGATTCGGTAGCGCAACCGCACGCGATTCATGAAAGGTTCGATGTGGATATCGCTGGCCCGCGAATTGACCGCCTCGACGATGATCTGATTCACCAGTCTGATGACCGGTGCTTCCTGCGAGCCACCGGCGTCCTGGTCGATGCTGTGATCGATGCTATAAACCTGCGACCCATCGAGACCGCTGATGTCGATCGACGTTTCCCGGGCGTCGAGCGTCAGTTGTCGCACCGCCTCGTCGATGCTCGACTGACTCTCGGAGGTCATGCCGTCGATGTACGACTTGATTTTTCCGTAGGCTCCGAGCTTGGTGTCGATCTCGCAGTTCAGTCGAAACCGAAGGGTGTCCATCAGGTCCAGATTCAGCGGGTCATAGATCAGGACCGTCAGCCTGCCGTTGTTCTTGCCAAGCGGCAGGATCATGAACTTCTTGATCATTTCCTTAGGGATCAGTTCCAGATCGCTCTTGTTGATCGCGTCCGGCTTATCCAGATCGATGTACTCCATCTCGAACTGTGTGGCCAGAGCTTTGGCGATATCCGCGTCCGTGGCGTAACCAAGTTCCACCAGCGCTTCGCCGATACGCTTTCCCTGCCCCTTCGCGACCGCCAGCGCCTGATTCAGTTTCTTCTCGGTGACCAGACCCCAATCCTTCAGGATCTCGCCGAGTTTCTTGCGCAATCGTGCCATCGATTCTTCAATCCGGGGGCGGCACCGGCTCCAACCGCCTGATCAAGGCGGCCACGAGCTGCGTCGCAAGGGCGGGTGGGTTTCTAAAGGTAGTATATCACCTTCATTGCAGCTCGGTCCGGGGCCATGACCGCGAGCCAATTCGCAGTATAACACTCGTTTATAAACAATTTAGATATGGTATTATCGGCGCCGGTCCGTCCCCTGCGTTGACCGGTGACCCCAACCGCCCTTGAATCACGCGAACGGCTCAACATCGAGAAACCCGCACGCGTCAGCGATGGTTATAATGATCCGGACGGGCGGCATGTCTGCCTCCCATCAACTCGTTTTCCCGGCATCAGCGGGATGACTTGCAATTATGCCCGTATCGGCCGGCAAACCGGTGATCGGCTTGACAGGCGGTATTGGTTCTGGCAAAAGCCTTGTGGCAAGCCAGTTGGCCACTCTCGGCTGCGCCCTGATCGACGCCGACAAGTTGGCCGCACAGGTGCTCGAAGATCCGCAGGTGCAGCGCGAGGTGTTTGAGCGGTGGGGCGAAGCCGTACGGGGCCCCAACGGACGAATCGACAGGCAAGCCCTGGCCCGGATCGTATTCGATAACCCTGACGAGTTGGCCCGACTTGAGGGACTGATCCACCCCATGGTTCACGAGTCGCGTGTGGCCCTGCATCGCCGCTATCAGCGTGACCCGCAAGTTCGAGCCATTGTCGAAGATTGTCCGCTGCTCATGGAGAAAGGTTTTGACGCGGACTGCGACGTTGTTATCTTTGTAACCGCCGATTCGGCAACGCGCCGGCGACGTCTGGCGGCGACCCGCCACTGGACCGGTCAAGAGCTTCAACGCCGGGAGGAAAACCAACTGCCACTTGACATTAAGGCCGAACGTGCCGATCATACTATCGTTAATAGCGCCGGTAAGGACGACTGTCTGTCACACGTCCGAAGCGTCTTCTCCAAGGTACTCAAACAGCTCAACGGTTAATGTGCTGGCAGTGAGGACTGAACACATGTCCAGTGTGTACCCATGTGGTGGCACCGGTGACAGGCCACTTGGTACATATGAGGAGCAACGGGAAGGCACTACACTGACTCGCACAGCGGAGTCGCCCGCTTTTCGCACCGGAGATCGTGATGTTTCGTCTGGATCGCTTGATTCGCAGCACAGACACGACGCAAACTTTGGTCGGTTTCGCTTAGAACGGAACCCGCTTCGGGGTCGAGGTGGTGCAAGGGCCGCCTCCGCGAGACGCGATATCCAATCCATATTTTGACGATCCTCAAGAAAAAGGCCACTGGTCAGGAGTGAAGCGCATTGTCCAAGACGCAGACCTATCGCGGTAAGAAAAATCTGGAAACCTCCGAAACGCCTGGCAACGCGAAACCCGCGGTGCAGAACAGCGCGCCGGTGAAACCGTCGTCCGACGAACAGCTCGATGCCGAGACGCAGGCCCGTTACGAGCAGGCCAAGAAGTCGGATCTGACGATCCGCGACCTGCAGAAAATGAGCGTGGAAAACCTGCACGAGTTAGCCAAGAAGGAAAAACTGACTGACTTCACGGGGCTCAAGAAGCACGATCTGATCTTCAACCTTCTCAAGAACCGAATCAGTCAGCAGGGGCTGATGTATGGCGAGGGCGTTCTGGAAATCCTGCCTGACGGCTTCGGCTTCCTGCGCAGCCCCGAATACTCATACCTGGCCTGCCCCGACGACATCTACGTCTCACCCAGCCAGATTCGCCGATTCGGCCTTAGACCTGGGCATATCGTGCAGGGTTCGATCCGTCCTCCCAAGGAATCGGAAAAGTATTTCGCGCTGCTTCGTGTCGATGGGGTCAACGGCCAACCGCCCGATGCGCTCAACGATGTTCTGAGCTATGAAGACCTGACGCCACTGCACCCGTTCGACCGGCTGATCCTGGAGACCGTGCCTGACGAGATCAGCATGCGCGTCGTCGATCTGGTGACACCGATCGGCCGCGGCCAGCGGGGTCTGATCGTCGCGCCGCCGCGTACCGGCAAGACCATCCTCCTGCAGAAAATGGCCAATGCGATCATCAAGAACCAGTCCGACATCACGGTCCTCGTCCTGCTGATCGATGAGCGTCCGGAGGAAGTCACCGATTTCCGCAACAACACGCCCGAGGACGTCGAGGTGATCGCCTCGACCTTCGACGAGCAGTCGACGCGGCATGTGCAGGTCTGCGACATGGTGATCGAAAAGTCGCGCCGCATGGTCGAGTTTGGCGAGCACGTCGTGATTCTTCTCGATTCCATCACGCGAATGGCCCGGGCTTACAACTCGGAAATGCCGCACTCGGGCAAGATCCTCACCGGCGGCCTGGATTCCAACGCGCTTCAGAGACCGAAGAAGTTCTTCGGGTCGGCCCGGGCGATCGAGAATGGTGGCAGCCTGACCATCCTGGCAACGGCCTTGGTCGACACGGGGTCGAAGATGGACGACATCATCTTCGAAGAGTTCAAGGGCACCGGTAACAGTGAGTTGCACCTCGACCGGCGCCTGGTCGAGAAACGCGTCTGGCCCGCCATCGACATTTCCGGCAGTGGAACCCGCCGCGAGGAACTGCTCATGGACCCGCGGGAACTTGAGCTCGTCTACCGACTACGCAAGATTCTGGCTGACATGAACCCCGTTGAGGCCATGGAACTGGTCAAAAGCCGGCTCAAGAAGGTCAAGACCAACGCCGAGTTCCTGATGACCATGAATCTCGATTAGGGATTTATTTTTACACTTTCGCTCGATGCCGCGACTGATTATTACGATCGACGGTCCTGCCGGATCGGGTAAAACAACGGTGGCTCGCCTGCTTGCCGTACGCCTCGGCGTGGCGTTTCTCGACACCGGCGCGATGTACCGGGGCCTGACCGCACACTGTCTCGACCGGGGGATCAATCCGGCAACCCAGCCCCTGGAGGTGGCGAAGCTCGCTCGACGAAGCCAGATCCATTTCGACTGGGATGCCGATCCTCCGCGACTGCACATCGACGACCGCGACCTCACCGTGAGGCTGCGAGATTCGGACACGACCGACAGCGTCAGCGAGGTCGCCTCGATCGGACCGGTGCGCGACGTGCTGGTCGATGCGCAGCGAAGCATTGGCCTACGCCACCCACGCCTGGTCAGCGAAGGCCGTGACCAGGGCTCGATCGTCTTCCCCGACGCGGATGTCAAGTTCTATATCGATGCCGCGCCACACGTGCGCGCTCGCCGCAGGGCCGACGAACTGCGTGGAGGCGGCGGCGAGGTGGACGAGGATCGGATTCGTCAGCAGATCCTCGTGCGTGATCGCCGCGATGCCCAGCGCGGCGACGGCCCCTTGATCTGTCCGGCCGACGCACAGCGCATCGACACGTCCGCGATGGCGATTGACATGGTTGTCGATCTTCTGGAACAACACGTGCTGCAGAGAACGGGCGATTCGCACGGTGCCGCAGAAGCGACGGAGCGACGGAGCGACGAAGCGACCAAGGGGCCGAGCCCCGAGTAGTCGATACATTCATGGAATGTTGGCCGATCCGTCAGACAGAACCTAGTCCCGATCAACTCAACGCCTGGCCATTGACATCGAACCGGCAACAAACTGATCCTGCTTCGCGGCGGTCCGACCTGTCACTGCGGGGCTGGCTGTGGTGGTACTTCCTGGAGGTGCCCCTGTTCCTGTGGCTGACGTTTGCCTATCGATACCGGTACTGGGGCGCGCAGCAGGTGCCGGATCGCGGACCAGTTCTGCTCGTCGCCAATCATCAGTC
>CAUZBA010000298.1:0-4592 GCA_963577635.1 Phycisphaerae bacterium | reverse complement strand
GTACCGCTTCATCGCACGCTTCAGAAATTTGAGTGCTGCCCTGCGGTTTCGTCGTTTCGTCGCAAAAACTTCGAGCACCTCGCCCTCATGATCAACGGCCCGCCAGAGATAGTGTGTCTCGCCATTAATTCGGACAAATACTTCGTCCAGGTGCCAGCGCCAGCGAGAATACGAATGGTTTTGAACGCGCCGTTTTCTGATCTCCGCTGCAAACAGCGGACCGAACCGGTTCCACCAGAAACGCACCGTTTCGTGACAGATATCGATACCACGCTCGAACAATAGGTCCTCGACCTGGCGCAATGACAGGGGATAACGGACATACATCATCACAGCCAGGCGGATGATATCGGGCGAACTGTTGAAATAGCGGAAGGGGTTTTTCATCCATCGAAGTTACGGAACTCACCTTACCGGCTCAAGCCGCTTTACTCTGACAATGCCAGCCGGGGTAATACTGCTTGCGAGTTACTCCCATTGACGGGTAACCTTTCTATACTTCACTTGCAATAATCGCGTCATGAAGAAGGGATATGAAAATGTTGACACGCCTGTTTATTTTCGTTTGCGCTGGATTTTTTGGCGGTTTCACGTTACTGGCCACGGCTTCTCAGGCCGAAACCCTCCGGATCGCGGGTGCGGGCAACGCCAAGTTCTCTTTTGCCCGCGGCATCGCCCAGGGCTTCGTGCCCAGCGTCAAAAAGGGCAGTGGTAACCGGCTCGACGTCCAGTTATTCTGGGGTTCGCAGCTTGGCAGCCTGGAGGAGAACATCCAGCAGACGCGTAACGGCACGGTGTTCGGAACCGTCGCCTCGTCGGCCTATTTCAACAGCTACGTGCCTGAACTGGGCGTGACCAACCTGCCGTTTCTGTTCAACACCCGGGATGCCGCGTTCCGCGTCTTCGACGGGCCGCTCGGGGCGGAGCTGTCCGCCAAGATGGCAGATAAAGGTTTCATCGTGCTCGGTTTTTTCGAACTTGGCTTCCGGCAGATCACCAACAGGGTTCGTGCCATCAAGGCGCCCGGCGACCTGAAGGGCCTCAAGATACGCCTTCAGCCTAACCCCGTGCACCTAGCGACGTTCAAGAGCTTCGGCGCCATTCCCGTGCAGATGGGTATAAAGGAACTGTTCCCAGCGCTGAGACAAGGGGTCCTCGACGGTCAGGAGAACCCCTTCGTCTTCATCAACCTGCTGAAGCTGCACGAGGCCAATCAGAAGTTTATCAGCGACACCGGGCACTTCTATGACATCATGCTGTTCGTCGCCAGCAAGAAGGTCTTCAATAGCATGGCCGGCGCCGACCAGGCGCTGATTCGCAAAGCCGGCGCCGAGGCGACGGCCCTGCAACGCAAACTGTCCGCCACCGATAACGAGTCCGGCAAAGCACAGCTGGTGAAAAACGGCATGATACTGACCGAACTTACCGCGGCCCAGCGCGATGTCTTCCGCAAGCGGTCGGCACCCATCTACAAACAGATCGAGGAAAGACTCGGCCGCGACTTGGTCCGACGCTTCGTGGCCGCTGCCCAGAACTAAACCCCGGGCAGGCTGCGTGACGAACCTGCTCGACCGGGTGTTGCGCCTCCTCGACAGCGTTCTCGAATGGGCCGTGATCGGCTCCATCGCGGTCATGGTCGTGCTCGTCTCGGCGGAGGTTTTCGGCCGCTACGTGATCGAACGTCCGATTTTCTTCGCCAATGAGGTGTCGCGGATGATGTTCGTGTGGGTGATCTTCTTCGCCCTGCCGCTGGCGCTCGGCCGCGGACGCCATGTCGGGATCACGCTGATGTATTCGATTCTGCCACCCGCGCCGGCGCGCCTTCTGTTTCGATTCGCTTGCGTGGCCTCCGTCGTCCTGCTCGTCGTGTTGCTGGCTAAGAGCTTCGAGCTGCTAATCAACAACTGGGACCAGCGCATGAACACTGTGCCGCTCAGCGCCGGCCTGTTCATGCTGCCAATCCCGATCAGCGCTTTCGTCGCCTTGTTGCACCTCGCCAACATGCTCGTGACCGGGGACCGCGCGCCCATGGCGCCCGAGATAGCGGATGAGGACGAATGACGGCCATCGTCATCGTGGGCTTTTTCGTGTTAACGTTGTGCGGCGTGCCGATCGCCTTCGCACTCGGGCTGGCCGCGTTGGGTGGACTCGTGGTCGGCGGGCTGCCCTTCAACATGCTGGCCGAGAAGATGCTTTATTCGGTCGATTCCTTCCCGCTGATGGCCATCCCCTTCTTCATGCTGGCCGGCGAGCTGATCGTGCGGGGCGGCATAATGTCGAGGCTGATCGGCTTCGCCAACACCGTTATCGGCCGCGTCCCAGGCGGCCTCGGGCAGGTCACAGTGGTCTCGGGCATGGGGCTCGCCTCGGTGTCGGGGACAGCGGTCGCCGACGCCACCGCGCTCGGCTCCGTGCTGCTGCGTCCCATGGAGAAAGCCTACGGTCTGCCGTTTTCCACCGCGGTGATCGCGTCCGCCGCCAATTTTGGCCCAATCCTTCCACCGAGCACAGCGATGATCATTTACGCCACGCTTGCCGGTGGGTCGGTGTCGATCGCCGCGCTGTTCGCAAGTGGCATCGTGCCCGGGGTAATGATCGGCATCGCCATGATGGGCGCCATCGCCGTCATCGCGCGTATCCGGGGTTTCCCGATCACCGGCGAACGCTTCCGGCTGCGCACCGTGCTGCGGGAGGCGCGCCGGGCCTATCTCATCCTCCTGATGCCGGTTGTCGTGATCGGCGGTATCGTCGGCGGCGTGTTCACTGCCACCGAGAGCGGCGCTATCGCTGTCGCATACGCCTTCGTGGTCGGGTTCTTCATCACCAAGGAACTGCGTCTCGCCGATCTGCCGACGGCGCTGCTTCGGGCCGGCATCACGACCTCGGTGGTCGGCGCGTTGATCGCCTTCGCCGCCACGGTCACGTTTTTGTTCAGCATCGATCTCGTGCCGCAGAAATTGAGTACCCTGATCGTCGGCCTGACGGACAGTCCACTGACGTTCCTGCTGCTGGTGATGGCCCTGATGATCGTTGTCGGTATGTTCATCGAGCCCTCGGCGGCATATGTGATGCTGGTGCCGATTTTTACCCCGCTGGCCGCGACCTTTGGCATCGATCCCCTTCATTTCGCCATGGTATTCATTCTCAACGTGGCGGTCGGCGTTCTGACCCCACCGGTCGGCACGCTCCTGTTTGTGATGTGCGGCATGACCGGGCTGACGATTCTGCAGCTAGTCCGCGAAGTGTGGCCGTTTGTCGTCATCCAGTACGGGGTGATGCTGATTTGCCTGTTCTTTCCGGGGCTGGTGCTGTGGTTCCCGCATGCGCTTGGCTATTGATGCCACCCGCGGCTCGATCAATGTTGGATAGGAGGTCTTTCGAATGCATTACCGATTGGGTGTTGACATCGGCGGTACGTTCACCGACTTCGCACTGTTCGATACGCGAAGCGGCTCCATGGCGGTTCACAAGCAGCTGACAACGCCCGAAGATCCGTCGATCGCCGTCATCGCCGGGACGCGCACGCTGCTTGAGCGGCATGTGATCGACATGCAGTATCTTTCTGCGGTCATTCACGGTACGACCCTGATCAACAACGCGGTCATTGAGCGCAAAGGCGCCCTGACCGGCATGTTGACGACGAAGGGTTTCCGCGACGTGCTCGACATTGGCATGGAGCGACGCTACGACCTCTTCGATCTGCGCCTAAAATTTCCCATCCCGCTGGTGCCGCGCCGGTTGCGCGTGGAGGTCGACGAGCGGGTTCTTTATGACGGCAAGGTCGCGCAAGCGCTCGATCTCGACCAGGCGCGCCAGGAGGTGACGCGCCTGGTCGGAGAGCACGGTATCGAGGCGCTCGCAGTCGGTCTCGTCCATTCCTATGTCAACTCAACGCACGAGGACGCGATTCGTGCGATGGTCCAGAAGGAATTCCCGGCGCTTTATGTCTGTACCTCGGCGGAGGTGGCGCCGTTCATGCGTGAGTTCGAGCGCTGGACCACCACCACGATCAATGCCTTCACTCAGCCGCTTGCCGACCGTTATCTGGGACATATCGAGACTGGTCTGCACGATCTCGGGTTTCGGGGCAGTTTTCTGATCATGTCTTCGAGCGGCGGCACCGTAACGGCGGCGACCGCGCGGCGATTTCCGGTGCGTACGATGGATTCGGGACCGGCCGCGGGCGTGTTGATGTCGGCCTATCACGGCCGACTCCTCGGCCATCAAAATCTACTTTCCTTCGATATGGGTGGCACAACCGCCAAAGGTTCGTTGATCCGCGAACAGCAGCCGCTCCGGACGTACGAACTTGAAGTCGCGCGCGTGCATGAGGCCAAGAAGGGCAGCGGGTTGCCCGTGAAAATTCCGATTATCCACATGATTGAGATCGGCGCGGGCGGCGGTGGCATCGCCGAGGTCGACGAGCGTGGCCTCATCCGCGTAGGGCCGCGTAGCGCCGGCGCCGTCCCCGGCCCCGCATGTTATGGGCGGGGCGGCGTGAAACCCACCCTGACCGACGCAAATCTGGTGCTTGGCTATCTCGACCCCGGGTTTTTTCTCGGCGGCGCCATGCCTCTCGACCGGGCCGCGGC
>CAUZBA010000297.1:0-4599 GCA_963577635.1 Phycisphaerae bacterium | reverse complement strand
GGGATTCAGCACGACGCGGTTGTCGATTTTGAGGCGCGCGACCTTGGGTTGGTTCGTTGCCCGGACGGGCCCGGCAAAGTCCACGTTGATCTCCTCGGCCGTCCCCCAGACACGGGCGGTCGAACAGTAGTGGATGGGCGTATCCGAGTCGTCGATCTGCAGCTGGATCTGCTGCTGGTCTGAGCCGGCGCTTATCGTCTCAATCGGCTGGGAGTCCTTGTCCTTACTCACTGTGGAAACCCTTTTTTCGTTTGAGGCAGGGGGCGACGGTGGGGCGGGCATCGTAACAACACCATTTATAGGTGTCCAGCGTCCGGGATTACTCCCCTCGACGACCCTGTTCGATGCTCCCGCGGTCTATTCGCCCAACGTTTCACCCGGTATTCGGGGTTGCGGTGTGTCGGTCGGCCTATCTTGGAACATCAAATAGCGTGCCAGAACGGATATCGTTGCTTCTGACCTCTAAACTGCGATCCAGAGCGTCCAGATCGGCCCCAAGCCGTTCTATGACGGCTCTTGAAGGTGAACTTATGCTTAATTTAAGCGTAAATTTAATATTGGAGGCCAGACAGGATGGCGGAACATTCCCATGGCAGTGCGTGCTCACCCTCTGGCTCAAGCGTGTCTCGAAGGGAACATCGATCGCGTCTGTGCCATCGTCGACCAGACACCCAAGACGAGCCACCTCTATGAACCTTACGTAGCCATCCACGCCGCGGTGGTGGCACTGCTGGATCAGTCCTACCCGGCGCTGGTGTATCAGCGGTTGCGTCGCGCCCTGAGCAATCCGGCATCCGACCCACAGATCCGGATGCTCCTGGTTCGTTATGCGTCGCTTTTCGCGGTCCACCTCGGAATGAGCCAGGAGGCCCGCCGGCTCATTCGAATCGGTGCGAACGTTCCCGCCGACAAAGTGCCGGCCGAGCTGGTGGCCGCGGTCATGCTCTGCGACGCCGCGCTGCACGAGGCCAGAGGCGACTTCGAGCGGGCCGCCGAGGTGTGCGTCGCGGCGCTCGATCTGGACCTGAAGGTGCCAGGCCCGTTCTGGGCTTATCTGAAATCGCATCGCGCCCACTACGCGATCCTCTGCCACGATTTTGCCACCGCCGAAGCCGAAATCAAAGCGATCGAGTCACCCGACGACACTCGCGACAACCTCCGCGACCCCGTCCTGGCCCTGCGTGTCCGGTTGTGTTGTGAATCGGGTCGAGCCGAACAGGGCCTCGCCATCCTTGATTCGACGTCGCAGGAGGACGCGGGGATCGGCAGGCCTCGATACGTGGCGCTGTGCGTGCGGTTGCTGACCGGCCTGGGCCGCCTCGACGAAGCGACGATCATGCTCGACCAGGCCGAGAACGAGATCGCCACGCTCAGCAAGTCGACGGCTCACCGTCTTCGGGTGGAACTGGCCCTCGCTCAGGGCGACATGAAGGCCGTGCGCGGACACGCCCGTGACGCGATCGAGGCCGCGAAGTCGAACCACCCGGACGACGTTGTCGCAAGCCTTCGCTCGCTGGCCTCGGCAGAGCTTGGTAATCGTCGGACAGTCAAGGTGCGACAGATTCTCGCTCGGATCGACCCCGACGAGTCGAAGATGCCGACCCAAATCCACTGGGCACGCCTGTACCTGCAGGAGAAAAATCTGGATCGCGCCGTCGAACACTTTCAGCGTGTGGCGGCGCTTGGGCCGGCCTACGTGGAACAGGCGTGCCGCGACGCCCCGGAACTGTCGGGGCACGACCTGGCCCGGCTGCAGACCAAATCCGTCGCCGTTGGCGGTGATTGGGCCGCGTCCGGGCCGGCGCCGTCGCACGATGACGAGCGGCAAGGCACGACACGGCTGGTCGGAAACAGCACCTCGATGCGCGAGATCCGCTCGCGAATCAGGTCATATGCCGGCCTGAACACGCCCGTGCTGATTACCGGGCAGACCGGAACGGGCAAGGACGTCGTGGCCCGCTTGTTGCACTTGCAAAGCGAGCGTACGGGCGAGTTCATTCCGGTCAATTGTGGAGCCCTGTCGGACACGCTGATCGAATCGGAGCTGTTCGGGCACGTTAAGGGCGCGTTTACGGGAGCCTCCCACGACCACGAGGGACTGTTCGTCGCGGCCGGACGAGGCACGATTTTTCTCGATGAGATCCACGCCATGTCGCCGCGGCTCCAGGCGGCGCTGCTGCGCGTCCTCGAGAACGGTGAGGTGCGCCCGGTGGGCTCGAGTCGTTTCCAGCGGACCTGGGCCCGCGTGATCGCGGCCACGAACGAGCCGATCGATCAACTGCTTGAGCGCAAACAGCTGCGTTCGGACCTCTACTCCCGGCTGGCAAAGCTGCGAGTGGAGATCCCGCCGTTGTGCGAACGACCTGAAGACGTTGAACCGCTGGTTCGGCACTGCCTGCGGGAGATGTTCGGCCACCTGGACCTTGTGGTAGCCGATAACCTGATCGAGACGCTGCGCCGTGACCCCTGGCCGGGCAATGTGCGCGAATTGAAGAACGACATCGAACGGATTGCCCTGGCGGCGGGCGAGTCGCGGATGCTGACCGCGGCGATGTTTTCCAGGTGCCGCGCTGGATCGGAAGACCGTGTGCCCGCGTGGCACGGTGACGACACCGGTCGCGGCGCGATCCGGCCGCAGGCTCATCGGCGCACGTTCGATCGCCGCCGCCGCCTGCGCGACATGTTCGAGCAGTATGACCGCCTCTCTCGGGCCGAGGTGATCGAGCTGCTCGGCTGCTCACCCAACACGGCGACGCGCGACCTGCGCGCCCTCGAGCAGGATGGTGAGATTCGGCGCGTGCACACGTCGGCGCACTTGCGTACGTCTTATTTTGTCAAGAACGGTCGGCAGTAGAAAGGCAACGGCCGACCGCCTCGGACAGAGGGTAGCCAATCAACCTTCAACGGGCGCAAAAGACGGCGCACGATGTGGCGTCGTTCCTGCCGGCAGTCGTATGCCGCTCGTCGGCGGACCGCCGCTCGCCGACGGTTCGCGTCTATCCTCGCTTCTTCTGCAAAATTCAGACGCCGATGACCACGAAGAAGAGGACGATAAGAAGCCACCACCACCACGGCATCGCGTATCTCCTGGCAGGGTTGACCCGGGACCGCAGAACGGCAAATCATCAATTTGCCGGAGCGAATCGTAGCCGACTCCGGAACAGGCGCCAGACCGGTCTGTCAACGTTCGTCCTGGCCGATGCAGTACAGCTTCGACATGCCGCGCAGGTACATGCGCGTGTCTAAAAAGACCGGGCAGGATCGTGTCTCTTCGATCGCGTTCCTGGCGACGATCTTGCCGGTCGGACCCGGGTCGATGACCAGAGCGCTTCCGTCAAGTCCGAACAGGTACAACTGGTCGCCGGCGAGGGTCGGGCTGGAGTAAACGCTGTTGCCCCCGCCTGCCTTCGAGAGGTCCAGTTTCTCATCGCGCACGACATTGCCGTCGGTGGCATCGATGACGGTGAACCTCTGGCCGCGAGTGATCGCGTAGATCAGGCCGTCGTGGTAGACGGGAGACGCGTAGAACCGGTCTCCTGGAAGGCTGGTTTGCCAGAGGTTTTCGAGCGCCAGGTTGCCGTCGGCCGTTGCAGCCATCCGGGCGGCGATGCCCTTCTTTGACGTGATGAAATAGACGATGTCGCCATCGACGATTGGGGCGTTGTACTCAAGGTGGATGTCGCAGTTGGCCAGTTCGCGACCGTCGTCGGGGTGCAGCAGCGATCCTGACGGCGTGATGATCACATCCAGGTCACCGACCCGCGCCGCGATGGGCGACCCGAAACTGTGCTTCACGGTTTGGCGCCACAGCACCTCGCCGGATGCCGGATCGAGTGCGGCAAGGTCCTTGAGCTTCAGGATGAGCTTGCCGTCGACGAGCACGGGCGACGCGCTGTGGCCCCAGCCCTCGACGGGCGCCTCATGCATCTTGATCCAGTGGCGGTTCCCGTCCAGATCGTAGCAGGCGACGACGCCGTTGCCGAAAACGGCGTAGATGCGTTTGCCGTCGGTAACCGGCGTGCTGGAGGAGTAACCGTTGTGGCCGTGGGTCTTGGGCATGTTCAGGTCGTGGCCCGGGCCCAGGGCGTCGTCGTAGGAGTTGTTCTTCTCCCACAGCAACTGACCGTCGGACAGGCGAAGGCAGACGAGCGTGGTCGGCTCGGCGCAGTTGAAGATCCGGCCACCCACGATCACGGGGGTGGCGTTGCTCCATGAGGACATCGGCGACGCCCAGATCACGTTCTGGTCCGGGCCCCACGTCGTGGGCGGTCGGGCGGCGGGGTACCGGCCCGTGCCGTCCGTGCGCCAGCCGGTGGTGCGCGATTCCGCGGCCGGGGCGCAGCTTGAAATGCCTAAGACCATTGCGCTAAGCGCGAGTAATGTATTTCGCGTGTGCGTGTTCATCGTGGGCGCCTTAAAGCAGAAAAACATGAAAGCAGAAAAGCAGGGAAAAGGGATTGGAACCACTGGTGCAGCTCGAATCAGAATAGCATGAAATCATGAAATCATGAAATCATGAAATCATGAAATCATGAAATCATGAAATCATGAAATCATGAAATCAGGAAGTTAGGAAGTTAGGAATTCAGGAAAGCAGAT
>CAUZBA010000296.1:0-4615 GCA_963577635.1 Phycisphaerae bacterium | reverse complement strand
CATTTGTAAGAGCGATGCAATGACTGTCGAGCACGGACATACGACTGATGCGGCCCGCGTGATCGAGTTCGATTTCGTGAGGGCGACGGAGGCCGCGGCCCTGCACGCGCTGAACTGGCTGGGCCGCGGTGACAAGATCGCGGCCGACGATGCGGCCACGGACGCGATGCGCGGGACGCTCAACCTCGTCGACATGCGTGGTATGTGCATCATCGGCGAGGGGATCAAGGACGAGGCGCCGGGCATCTTCACTGATGAAAAGCTGGGCATGTGGAGTTCGTCGGGACTGCACGTCGACTTCGCGATCGATCCGATCGACGGCACGCGACTCACGGCAAAGGGCCTGCCCGGCGCGATCAGTGTTCTTGCCGCGACGGTCGTCGCCGAGGGTGCCGACCGTGCCTTGGCCGAGTTGCCCGCCGTCTACAGCTACAAGCTGGCCTACGGGCCGAGGGTGCGCGACGCCGGCTGCAGAATCGAACTGGACGCTCCCATCGCCGAGACGCTGAAGAAGGTGGCCGACGCACTGAGTAAGCGTATCGCGGACCTGGTCGTGGCGCTGCTCGATCGGCCGCGCCACGAAGACCTGGTCAACCAGATCAGGCATGCGGGGGCGCGGATCCGCCTGATCGGTGACGGCGACGTGGCCATGGCCATCGCACCGTCGATGCTCAACAGCGCCGTGGATCTTTATGTCGGAGTCGGTGGATCGCCCGAGGCCGTCATTGCTGCTGCGGCGGTCAAATGCCTGGGCGGACAGATGCACGTGCGGATGTGGCCGCGCAGCGACGAAGAGCGACAGCAGCTGGTCGGCGACGGGTGGGGCGAGCAACTGACGCGGATCTATGATTGCGACGGCCTTGCCTCGGGCAGTGAGATCATTTTCGCCGCGACCGGGATCAGCGATTCACCGATGCTTCCCGGCATCGTCTTTCAGAGCCATCATGCGCACACCCATTCCATCCTGATGCGGGCGCGGTTTCGCACTGTCCGCTACGTCCACGCGATCCACGACCTGTCGCAGAAGACGATCAAGCTCGCCTCGAGCGAACACGAGCAGAGGTTGTAGGGGGAAGCGACGGAGCGACGGAGGGCGCAAGCGTGTAGCGAGGCCGCAGGTCAGGGCGAGCGGTTGGACCCCGTGGGAATCCCCGGTAGCTCAGCCGATCCACTTCACTCGTGATGGAGATGTCACAACCCCCAGCCGACGCAGCTATGTAGTCCAGTGAACGAAACAAGAGCCAGGCACGTGAACGCCAGAATGACCATGACCAGGTACGCCTTCGATAGCTGGTACGCTCTGGTGATGCCAACCTCTCGCAGGTCCTTTCCGCATTCGGGACATTCCAGCCTGGTCAAGCCGCCGACGGAATAGCCACAGTGTCCACAACAACCGCTGTTGCCCTGGCTTTCGGGTCGTCGAACGACACGGAAAATGGCCAGGAGAGCGATACCTCCGATTGCAACATAGAGTACCCAAAGGACGACGTCCGCCCATGCAACATCAGCGGGCATTGCTCAGCCACAACGTGATGAATACGCCGTCGAATGGGCCAACGACGCGTGCCTTTCGAGCCAAGGCATCGCCCCACGCTTGCGCCCTTCGTCGCTTCGTCGCTCCGTCGCTCCGTCGCTTTCTTCTTATTTCGTCACATTCATCTCGATGGCGTCCGACGCGACCGGCGCCTTGACGGGGTGCGGCTTCGCGGTGTTCATGGCGGACCGATCAATGCGTTGGACCAGAAAGATTTCGACTCGCCGGTTCAGTTCGTTGCCGCCCTTCGGGCGGTTCTCCGCGATCGGCCGGTGCTCGCCGTAACCAGCGATGCCCATCCGCTCCTGGGGCACACCGCCTTTCGCGAGGACGTCCTTGACTGAGATCGCGCGGTGTACCGACAGGTGCCAGTTGGTTGCGTGCTGCTTGAGCGTCTGGGCGCGGCGAATTCTGACGTTGTCGGTGTGTCCGACGATGCGCAGCTCATACGGCGCCGCGACCGGAGCATTGATGATCTGGGCAAGTTCATCGAGGCTGCTGGCCGCTGCAGGTTTCACCGCGGCGCTACCCAGGTCGAACGTCAGCTCGCTGCGCAACTTGACCATCCCTCGGTTGGGATCGTACGTTACCAGATCCGGATTCGACTGGGCGAGCTGCATCAGGGCCTCATCGAGCTCTGCAGGTAAAGGGCCGATCGGGCCGATTTGCTCCAGAGCCTGTTCGATATCCGCCAACTTCTGGCGCAGCGTGTCGTTTTCCGATTCCAGGTTGGAAATCTGCGTCAGCAGGTGCGGGTCGTTTCGGTTGCCCCCTCCCAACTGGTCGATGCGCAGATTCGACTCTTCGAGCCGTGACTTGAGATCGATCACCTGCTCCTGGCTCTTGCGGTGAGCGCTCTTCATGTCATCAAACTGTCGCTGCGGCACACAGCCCGCCGCTGCCGCGATACAGAGCAATATCACCAATCGTCTCATCGTCTGACCTTTCTAGATTTGATGGCCCACCAAGATCCGAGGCCGACAATCTAACCCCGGGCGACCGGGAAATCAATAGCGGCGGACCGGCCAAGACGCCCTGCACCAATGGGGCCCGACCCGGTTGGAGAAGCGACGGAAAGCCTTATCCGTCCGTCGAGCGACGGAATGCCCCGTCCGTCTTTCGAGCGGCGGCATGCCTTGTCCCTACGCGGAGCGGCACACGCGATCAGAAACCATAAGATGTTGCTGCTCCAGCGGGTCGGTTCGGTCGAGTCAGCCGGCGTCAATGCGAAGGGACAACACATGGGCAGTTCGGATCCTGTAAGAACGGTCGGCTATGTCGGCATGGGCATCATGGGCGCCGCAATGGCCCGGAACCTCGTGAAGGCGGGGTTCGAGGTCACGGTCTGGAACCGCACAAAATCGAAATGCGACCCGCTTGCCGACCTGGGCGCCGGTGTCGCCGCGTCGCCGCAGGCCATGGCCGAGGCGGGACCCGACGTCATTCTCACGAACGTGACCGACACGGCCGATGTCAAGCAGGTCATCTTTGACGACGGGGGCATCCTGGCCGGGGCGAGGACGGGAGTCATCCTGATCGATCACTCGACCATCAGCCCGGTCGCGACACAGCAATTCGCCCGGCGCCTCGCCGACAAGGGCGTGACCTGTCTGGACGCCCCAGTGTCCGGCGGCGACATGGGGGCGCAGAACGGCACGCTGTCCATCATGGTCGGCGGTGACGAGGCCGCATTCAAACGTTGTCTTCCCATGTTCGAGGCCATGGGTAAGAGCATCATCCACCTCGGCCCAGCGGGCATGGGCCAGGTGTGCAAAGCGTGCAACCAGATCTGCGTGACTCTGAATCTCCTGGGGGTATGTGAAGCGATGGCCCTGGCCAGTCGAAGCGGTCTGGACCTCGGGAAGATGATCGAAGTCGTCTCGGGCGGCGCAGCCGGATCGTGGCAACTCGCGAATCTCGGGCCCAAGATCGCGGCGGGCGACCACGCCCCGGGGTTCATGGTCGACCTGGTGCTGAAAGATCTCGCCCTGGTTGCCGAGGCCGCCCGGGCGCAGAAGCTGCCACTGTCCGGAGTGTCCCTTGGCGAGTCCTACTTTCGTTCGGTTCAGTCCGACGGCGGCGGCCGCCTCGGCACGCAGGCCATGGCGCGCACGCTGGAACGGCTGGGAAATTTCAGCTTCGGGAAGCGAGGCTCGGGTTAAGGGTTAGCGCCCGTGGCAGGGTTGATCTCGAGGATCTCGATGTCGAATATCAGGGCGCTGTTCGGCGGAATGTCGCGGGAGCCCGCTTCACCGTACGCCAGGTGTGGTGGAATGACGACATGCCACTTGGCGCCGCCGTTCATCAGTTGCAAAACCTCGATCCACCCTGCGATGACCTCCTCGGTGTTGACGCGAAACGTCAACGGTTCGCCGCGCACGTGGCTGCTGTCGAACATGGTGCCGTCGATCAGCATGCCCGTGTATTGCACGACCACCTCGTCGTTCAGTTTCGCCGGTTCACCGGTGCCGGTCTGCACGATTTTGTATTGAAGGCCGCTGGTGGTCACATGCACGCCCGGCTTCTTGGCGTTCTGGGAGAGAAACGCCACGGCTGTCTTCATGTTCCTGTCGCCGACCTCTTTTCGTCTGGCCTTCATGCCAGCATTCAGAAGAGCAATCGCCTGGTTGACTTCCTGTTCGTTCATAAGAAGCTTGCCGCCGGTCACGGCGTCTTGAAAACCGGAAATCACCAGTGCCTCATCGATGTCTCCGTACTTGGCCATTGACTGTCTGAGTTGATTTCCGAGCATCGCGCCCAGGCTGTAGCTGATTCGTTCGCGCGGCGTCGTCGGCGCCGCGCCGTTGGCGGGGGGCGTGGTCGGTGACGATGCATCGGCCGCGGCAGGCTGTGTCGTCGCCGATTCCGCCTGGCCGAAAGTCGCGGCGGTGTGCAGCGCGCAGAGCAGTCCAGTGATGAACACCGGGCGAAGCATGATTCACTCCTGACCGGGTAGGGTTGGGTGGGCTAACCCGGCAAGCGCAAACTCGGTGACGGGCAAGCCGACAGGTGAGTTCACGTTGAGTTAAGGAATTCGAGTCGGACTCATGCTCCCCCCGGCGACGGCCGGCACGATCAACA
>CAUZBA010000295.1:0-4624 GCA_963577635.1 Phycisphaerae bacterium | reverse complement strand
CGGCAGCGACGCCCAACGATGTGGTCAGCAGTGCCAACATGGTGAAGAACACCACAATCGCGGTGCCGTCGTTCAGCAGCGATTCGCCCTCGATGAGCACGCCCAATCTCTTGGGCGCTCCCAACTCCTTGAGAATCGACACGACCGCCACCGGGTCGGTGGCGCTGATCATCGCGCCGAAGACGAGCGCCGTGGGCCATCCCCAATTCCAATCCATCACGCGGGTCAGCCCGAACATCATCGCGGCGGTGGCGACAGTCGCGAGCAGGAGTGCGGGCACAGCCAGAAGGGCGATCCCACCCAGGTTTCGCTTGAACGCGTAGACGTCCATGGCGTACGCCGACTCGAATACCAGCGCCGGCAGGAACGCGAAGATGATCAGGTCGGCCGTGATGTGCTTCCCCGCGGCCAGATACGCAAGGATATTCGCAGGTCCCGCACCGGCGTGCTGCAGCAACATGCCCACCACGAGGCCCAGCAGAAGCATCATGATGGTGAAGGGGATCTTCGTGATCCGTGCGCCGAGGCGCATGGCAGCGCCCAGCACCAGCGTCACGCAGACGATGAACACGATGGTGAATTCAAGACCATGGGCCGCGTGGCCCTCGTGGCCTGGAGCATCGTGCGATGAGTCGGCGGCCTGGCCCGCGTACGCGTGTTCGGTGCCGGCTGCGTGTTCGTGTTGGCCGTTCGCTTCCTGAGCCATCTTGCACGGATCCTGGCGGCGCACACCCAATTGAACAAGATTGCCGCAAGGCGGCCCTAAGCGATCCCGACCAGAGAGAGTTTACACAGTGCCTGTGCTGCGAATCACGCGATCAAAACTGAACATCGCGGTCTACCGTCCAAAGATTGAGCGACTCCGCGTCGTCAGGAGTCGGGCGTGCGAATGACCATCAGGCGGATCTCGGTCATGTCCTCAATGGCGAAGCGAACCCCCTCACGACCCAGGCCCGAATCCTTGACACCGCCATAGGGTATGTTGTCCACGCGATATGAGGGCACGTCTCCGATCACCACGCCGCCCACATCCAGCTTGTTCCAGGCCCTGTTGGCTTTGTACAGATCACGGGTGAAGATGCCCGCCTGGAGACCGAAGTCACTTCGATTAACGGATTCGAGCGCCGCGTCGAAACTTTCGAATCGAGACAGCACCGAGACCGGGCCGAACGCCTCTTTCGTGCAGACGTCCTGTCCGTCCGGAACATCTTCCATCACCGTCGGGTCAAGCATGGCGCCCTCTCGTTTGCCCCCGCAGAGCAGCGTGGCTCCCGCCTTCTGAGCCGACTCGATCCAGCCATGGAGGCGCGTTGCTTCCTTCTGCGAGATCATCGGGCCGATGAACGTGTCCTCGTCGTGCGGGTTGCCCTTCTTCAGCTTCTTGACCGCAGCGACGAAACGGTCACGGAACGTGTCGTAAATGCTCTGGTGAACCATGATGCGCTGGACGCTGATGCAGCTCTGGCCGACTGATCGTCGAATCGTTCCTGGAACCGCTTGACGCAGTGGTTGAGAACCTCCTGCCGCTCGTACGCCGCCATCTCCCGGCACTTCACGAACAGGTCAGAAGCTTTCATGTCCGATCCTTGCAAGAGAAGAGTCGAAGATCACAAGTGACACCGCGGCCCCGGCCGAAGTTTTCCGGCCTGTAGAGCGGTTTAACTTTGACTGTAGCGTCCAGAGCCGGCTACACCTACGCCTGGCTTTGTTCCGCCAGTACTGGCGGACATCGACGACCCGCGGCGGGGTCGCCATGCTTCGCCCCCCGCGCCAAGCTTGCCTCGCCGACGCTCAAAACGCTATACCCAAAGTCAAATCGCTCTGGACAGTGAAACCGCTCTACTGTCAATCTGCGATCCAATAAATCTCTGCGGACGCCAATGAACGTGCGGAGCCGCACACGGGCGACTGACGCCGCTCTCGCGGTGTTGTTCGACTCTCCGATGTGCTCAGACGACGCCGTAGGCGAGCATCGCGTCGGCAACTTTTACGAAACCGCCAATGTTCGCACCCTTGACGTAGTTGACGTAACCGTCCTCGTCACCGTACTTCACACACTGATCGTGAATGCCCTTCATAATGCCCTTGAGTCGACCGTCGACCTCTTCATGAGTCCAGGCGATTCGCATCGAGTTCTGCGCCTGTTCGAGGCCGGAGACGCCCACGCCGCCGGCGTTGGCGGCCTTGGAGGGCCCGTAAAGAATCTTGGCATCCAGGAACTGGTGGGCGCCTTCGAGGGTCGTAGGCATGTTCGCTCCCTCGCAGACCGCAATAGCGCCGTTCTTGAGCAGTTCCTTCGCATCGTCACCGTCGACTTCATTCTGCGTGGCACACGGGAACGCGACGTCGCACTTGATGCCCCACGGCCGTTTGCCCTTCAGGAATTTCGAGCCCTTGAACTTGTCGGCGTACTCGGAGATGCGGCCTCGGCGCACCTCCTTGAGTTCCTTAACGAAGTCGAGCTTTTCGGCGGTGATCCCGTCAGGGTCGTAAATCGTGCCGCCGGAGTCAGACAGCGATACGACTGTTCCGCCCATTTCCGTGGCCTTCTCGACGCAGTAGGTGGCCACGTTGCCCGACCCCGAAACGGTGCAGGTTTTGCCCTTGACGCTGTCGCCCTTGTGGTTGAACATGTTCTCGCAGTAATACACGCAGCCATAACCCGTGGCCTCTGTCCGCACCAGGCTGCCACCAAATGCCAACCCCTTGCCGGTCAGGACGCCCACGAACTGGTTTTTCAGCCGCTTGTACTGCCCGAACATGTAGCTGACCTCCCTGGCGCCAACGCCGATGTCGCCGGCCGGGACGTCGGTGTCTTGGCCGATGTGACGGTGCAGTTCGATCATCAGCGACTGGCAGAAACGCATCACCTCGTTGTCGGCCTTGCCCTTGGGGTTGAAATTCGATCCACCCTTGCCGCCGCCCATCGGCAGTCCGGTAAGGCTGTTCTTGAACGTCTGCTCGAAACCGAGGAATTTCAGCACGCTCAAGGTCACCGTGGGGTGAAATCGCATGCCGCCCTTGTACGGGCCGATCGAGTTGTTGAACTGCACGCGCCACGCCCGGTTCGTGCGGATATTCCCGTCATTGTCTTCCCAGCACACGCGGAATATCACCACGCGGTCCGGTTCCGTCATTCGATCCAGGATGCGCGCCTGAACATACTGCGGGTGATCGAGGTAAAAGGGCATCAACGTTTCGATGACTTCCTGAACCGCCTGATGAAACTCCGGTTCGCCCGGGTTCCGCTTCACCAACCCCGCCATGAATTGATCCAGCTCGGTCTTCGCGGCATTGGATGTTTCGGCGATCGTCGTCGCCATGTTCCGTTTCCTTTGTCCAAGAACTGAATCACCCATGCGCAGTGCAGGCTGCGAAGTGCGATTGCACGGCACTCGAAATGAAGTTGTCCAAGGTCCCAGAAACCCTGCCTCTACGATGCCTCAGCGATTGAGAGTCCACCGCATCGCCAGCGGCATGAACGTAGCAGACGACTTCGCCGGCTGTCAACCCTGTAATGCCCTGTTCCCGCACCCATGCCTGCCTGTCATCAAAGCGGTTCCCCACAATGAGGGCACGTTTCGACCTCGCGTCGTGACTGATCACTGAACCCCGACGCAAGAATGCCTGCGGGCAGAACGAACAGCGTAATTCCGAGCACGGCGGTACATCCGCCGAGGATCTTTCCGGCGGTCGTCTTCGGCACCACATCCCCGTAGCTAAGAGGAACCATGGTCGTGATCGTCCACCACATCGTATTGGGAATGCTCGTGAAGTTAGCTGCCTCCTGATGAGCCTCTACACCGTGCTCGACGTGGTGCATCAGCGTCGAAGACACCACCAGGAGGATCACCATGGCCAGACTGGTGGCCATCAGGTCCGCACTCTTGGCACGGAGCACGGTCCCCATTCGTTGCACGGATCGCGAATAGATTCCGGCCTTGGTCAGGTGAAAAATCTTCAGGAGGCGCAACGTCCTCAATGCCCGGCCATCGATCGGAAGCAGATGCGGCAGATAGAAGGGGATCACCGCGGCCAGATCGAGAAGTGTCAGCGGCTGAACCAGGAATTTGAGGCGCCCAACCATAGGGCGGCGAAACCGCGGTTATCCCGTGCAGGCCCAGACCCGCAGGACGATCTCCACCGTGAAGATGCCGATCGAGACTGCCTTGAACACCTTGAAGAAGCCGTAAAATTCGTGTTCGACCGCATGGATCGTCTCCAGAATCTCGGCAGCGACATTCAACGCAATCAACGACATCAGAAAGATGCCGAACACGCGACCCGCGCGATGATCGAGGTCCTCGAGCGTGTGAAAAATAAAATGCTGAGCGACGCGGTACTTCGAATCGCCATGACCGTGGGCCATCGACTGGATCCTCAGGGGCGATCGAAATGATACCGGTGGCAGTTCACACAACTGTCGTCGGCCTTCTGCGGTGCATGGCACTGCGTGCACTGGCTCTTTGTGTGGGCCGCGAAGCCGCCGCGCGTCATGCGGTCTGCGTGGGCATCGGTCGATGCGATCTGGTGGCAGTGGTTGCAGCGGTCGGCACCGGAGAGGATGGCCATGTGCGGGCGGTGGTCAAACTTGCCGTACCCCGTGGCGTCGCGTCGACGGCCT
>CAUZBA010000294.1:0-4625 GCA_963577635.1 Phycisphaerae bacterium | reverse complement strand
GTCCTGTCGTCCTGCACTTGAGCGGGCAGTCGTGGCCGGGCAGAGATCGCAATGATGCCGTCGCCCATCATCCATCGCGGATTCGAAGCGTTCTCCCGCGGCCGTTTCGACGACGGCGGCAGCAATCTCTACGTGAATGCAAAGGGCGTTATCGAAAGGATCCACCGCACCGATCTGAACAACGACGGGTACGTGGACATTATCATCTCCAATCACCACGGTTACATCGAGCGGGGGCCGACGTGGATCTATAAACCCGACAGACAGCGACGGAGGGCGGCGCTCGCCGGTGACGTGCGACCGGCGGAATCCGAGGTTCGTCAGCCGGGAGTTGATCATTCGTTAAGTCGCGAGGAATTTATTCCCGTAACGGGGGGCGTTGGCGGGAGCACCTCGCAGACTTGGCCGAGACGCGAACTTCCCAACGACAGCAGCTGGATGAGCCGCATCGCGGATGTGGACGGCGACGGACACGCCGACCTGGTCGTTGCCAACGGTGAGAACGGCGTGACGTCGGAGCTGGACTCCTACGTCTACTGGGGCGGGCCCAACGGGCTCAGCGGCGAGCGCACGGAATTCGCGACTAGAGGGGCCTATGACGTGGCCGCCGTCGACCTGACGGGCAACGGCCTGCTGGATCTGATCTTTCCGTCGGCGTGGGTGGACCACCACAACGGTGGCGCGCCGATGGATGTCCTCGTCCACCTGCAGACGGCGCCGCGCCGCTTCGAGGACGTAACGGCACGATTCGGCCTCAAAGGCATCGCTTCGGTCTCGCTGGCATGCGGTGATCTTACGGGCGACGGCAGGCCTGACCTGGTGGTGGCCAACTATCGCCGCGGGTTCGAATACGACACCGAATCGTTCGTCTACTGGGGCCGCGACGGCGGCTTCGACGCGGCGTCACCGCTGCGACTTCCGTCGCACTACGCCATGCGCGTGGTCCTGGGCGACTTGAATGGTGACGGTTTTGACGAAATCATTTTCTGCGGCGGCAACGAGGTGTGGATCTACTGGAACGACGGCGGGCGGTTCGAGGCGGCGCGATGCACGAAGCTGAAAGTGACGGGGTTCACGTCGATGTTCTGCATCGGTGCCGTGAACGCAACCGTTGCCGACGTCGACGGTGACGGGCGCAACGAGCTGATCCTTGCCTGTGAGTCGGGCGTTCAGATCCGCGATCAAGGCGATCTGGAGGGTATTCGCCAGGAGTTTGCCCTGCAGGATGCGACGTGGGTGTGCGTCGCCGACCTCGACGGTGACGGCAGGCCCGAGATCATCGCGAGCCGCTATCACGATCGGATCACCTACGAAACGAACTCCGCGATCTTCTGGAACGGGCCAGACGGATTCTCGGCCGACCGAGTCAGTCTTGTGCCCACGACGGGTGCCATGGGTTGCGCGACTGGTGACCTGGACGGTGACGGACACCAGGTCGCGGTCTTCAACAACACGATGCGCGGACCGTCGCAGTCCTGGGAGGATTTCCCGATCTACGCCTACCTGGGAAACGAACGGGCCGAGTACTCAGACGAACGTCGTCTGGAATTTCCGACCGGGGGTTCGTACTCCTACGTGCTGGCCGATTTGACGCTGGACGGCTATCCCGATCTGGCGTGCGTCAGGGCGACTGGTGGATTGCGCATTTTCCCCGGCGGGCCCGACGGCCCGAAGCCCGACGTTTACATCGACCTGCCCACACGCCACAGGGAGAACATGGACATTCTCGTGGCCGACCTGAATCGCGATGGCTACCTGGACCTGCTGGTGCTCGCCCACAGCAACCGCGATGGGCCGGAAGCCATGGCCTCTTCATCCACGATTTTCTATGGCTCGAAGGAGGGATTCACGGCCGAGCGCTCGGAGAACTTTCCCACCAACTGCTATGCGCTGGGCCACCTCGCCGATGTGAACCGCGACGGGTATCTGGACGTCATCGTCGTGGACCGCAGCGGGTGCGTCCTGATCTGCCTGGGCGGCCCCGACGGATACTCGCAGGACCGCGTGTGGCGCATCCCGCTGCCCATGCCGCGCGGCGGATTTCTGAACGTCGCCGACCTGAACGGCAACGGATACCTCGACCTGATCGTGGGCATGGTGAGTCACTACTCGCGCCGAACGGAAACGCTGTGCATCTTCTACGGAGGTCCCGACGGGTACGACCCGGACCGCGCTCAGTATCTGTCGAAGGGGTTCAGCGCCCACACGCTCACCGTGGGGGACATGAACAACGACGGCAATCTGGACCTCTACCTGCCGGCCTACTCCACCAACGCGACGCGCGAACTGCCGGCTTACATCTTCTGGGGCGACGGCAAGCGCATCGATCTCGAAGAGCCCCTCATCCTGCCGGCCGAGTCGCCGACCGATGCGATGATGATCGACCTGAGCCGCAACGGCTACCTCGACCTGGTCGTGAGTTGCCACCGCAACAACCTGGGTCATCAGGTCGAGTCGCTGATCTACTGGAACGGACCTGAAGGCATGTCGCCGAAGCGCGTGACGCGCCTGGCGGGCATGGGGCCGCACCAGTTCACCACGCGCGACCACGGCAACGCGTACACGCGCGAGCCACACGAAAGCTACCTTTCACCGCCGTTCGAATTGGACGGCTGCAAGCCGCTTCGCCTGATCTGGGAGGCCGAGGCGCCCGCGACGAACGGTCTGCGATTTCAACTGCGGTGGGCGCAGGACGCTGACGCGATTGAGAACGCGAATTGGCACGGCCCCGGTGGGGAGGGCACGTACTACGAATCGTCCGGCGCCGACATCCGCGGTGCGGCACGGAACGCTCGATGGTTGCAGTACAAGGCGGACTTCATATCGTTCTACGGGTGTGGTTCGCCGAAGCTGCGAGAGGTGTGCATTGAGACGGCGGACGATTGACGGAAACACTGGGTCGGGTCGACCATCGAACACTGTTAGGAGTTGATGATGCCGGCGACAACGAGATCATTGGTTGTATGTATGTGCGCATTGCTGTCCGTAGTTCTGGTTGGCTGTGCGTCCGGCCCGCTTGGAAAGCGGTCGCGGTCCAAGCTGAAGCCGTGGCGATTGGTGATTAATGACGACGCCGACTTTCAACCGCCCGAGGACGACCCCGATCTGGATAAGTTTCTGGATTTCCGATTCAACTGGGTCGTCGACACCCACGCCGATGCCTACTTTCTGTGCATCGCCAGCACCGATCGGCTGTGGCCCAAGGAACGTGCCACGACGCAGGACGCGATGAGCCAGTGGGCCGCGCACGGCGACGTCCCCCCGCACGTCGATCGCCGGATCAGAAAGTACGTCGAAGGGGCTCACGATGCGGGCATGGAGATCTTCTTCGCGGTACGCCTCAACGATATTCACGACGCCTGGCATCCGAAGCTGACCTATCCGCTGAAGGTGGCGCGACCCGACCTGTTGCTAGGCAGGAAGGGGGCGCCGAACCGGGAACTCTGGAACGCGCACTGGTCCGGTTTAGACTGGTCTCATGGCGAGGTGCGCCAGCACTTCCGAGATTTCATCAAGTGGGCCGCGGCCCGGTGGGATTTCGACGGCGTGGAACTGGACTGGTTTCGGCATCCGCTGTTCTTCAAGCTGGGACAGGAGCAGGCCAACATCGAGAACATCAACCAGTTCGTGCGCGACGTGCGTTCGGATCTGAGCGGAATCGGCAGATCACGCGGTAGACGATATCTGCTGACGACGCGCGTCCCTGATACGCCCAGGATCGCATTGAGGACCGGCCTCGACGTGGAGCAGTGGCTCGAGGAAGGATTGCTCGACATGCTCATGGTGGGCGGCGGGTACATGCCGTTCGGCAGCCGAGTCAAGCAGTTCATCGACATGGCGCACCGCTATCGCGTACACGCGTACCCGTGCAAGAATCACTACGAGAACCCGGAAAGCATGCGGTCCGCGGCGGCCAATTTCTTTGCGCTCGGCGCCGACGGTGTGTACCTGTTCAACTTCGGCTGGGTCGAAGGGCATCCTCTGTACAGGGACGATCCCGAATTTCCCCCGAGCCTGCGTCAGGTGGGCACCCCCGAGACGCTCGCCAAGCTCGACAAACGGTTTGTGGCTGACTCGGGTTGCAGCGTTCATTACCTCGGCCACACCAATCCGCCGTCACAATTTCCGGTGCCGCTGGTCGGAGGCCGGTCGATCCAACTGATGGTCGGTGATGACCCGGCGCAGATGACGGATGCGCGGGGCACGTTGATCGTCAAAGTGGGCAAATTACTCGATCAGGAGACGGTGGTGTTCCGGGTGAACGGCACACGAGTCAACGCCGATCGGGTCCGAAGGGTTGACACGGACTCGATTCACGTCCGGGTGCCGACCGAATCGATCATTCGGGGCATCAATCGAATTGACGTCATGCCAGGTCCCGGTGGACGAGGCGCGCTCGAATCCACCATCGACGCCATGGAACTGGTTGTCGACTATCCCCCCGTCAAGGCAACGTCCTATTGAGTGGTTCTGGCGACGGGTCGGATCTTCAGTTTCATCTGGATGAACCGGAACACCTGGTGCGATCCCAGAGTCTCGGTGTATTCGCGGGTGATCAGTTTGGGAAGTGTCAATCCTTTCGATTTGCTGTGGAATCGCGTGTTTCTCCTGATCATGCTGGCGAG
>CAUZBA010000293.1:0-4626 GCA_963577635.1 Phycisphaerae bacterium | reverse complement strand
GCTGCACGAACTGCAGGCCCTGAGCCGTCGGCCGCACACCAAAAAAGCGTGCGAGCGAGCCGTTAGGCCTCTTTTCGGTCGGCGCCGCGGCAGGAACATCCGCTTCACCCAGTTCACGAATGACCCTGGAGATATTCGGATCCCGTTCGATCTTTTTCGCCAGGCCGGCTGTGCGATCCGCGAGGGCCCGAGCCCGTTCGGCGAGTTCCGCGGCGCGGTTCACCGGTGCGTTGGCGTACGGCGCCTGCTGCATGCCCACTGCCGCGGGCTCGGCCTTGGGCGGGTTCGACGTGAGCCAGCCGGCCAGCTTCTCGAAGTCCTGCATGCCCCGGCTGGCCGGGTCGTATTCCGTGATCGGCTGCCCGAAGCTAGAGGACTCCTTCAGCTTGCTGTTGAAGTGCACGACTACAGGCAACAACCGGTCCCCGAAATGGCGTCGCAGCTCGCAAAGGATCTCTCGTGCAAGCTTGGTGCGCACGTCGTACATCGTCGCGAGCACCTTGATTCGTGCCAGGTGCCCCACGCGCTGGGCGAGCATGTTGATCGTGGCTTCCTGTTTGAAGGAACCCTGAAGCGCGAAGTAACCGGTTTCCACCGGGATGATCACCTCGTCCGCGGCCCGCAGTGCGTTGAACGTCAGCAGGCCGATCGACGGCGGGCAATCGATGATGCAGAAGTCGTACTGATCATTGACGGTATTGAGCACCTGGGACAGTCGGCGATCTCTATCCGGGTGGTGGCCCAACTCCTGTTCGAGGCCCGCCAGGGCCATCGTGCTGGGTGCCAGGTCGAGCTGGCGGGTGACCTGCCAGACCACATCCCCGAAGACCATCGAACCATCGCGGCCGGTCCGAAGCATGTCGTAGATGGATCGCTGAATCTGTGAATCGGGGACGGCGAGTCCCAGGGCGCAGTGGCCCTGCGGGTCCATGTCGACCAGTAGCGTACGACGACCCCGGCTGGCCATGACGGCCGCGAGGTTGATCGATACGGTTGTCTTCCCGCAACCGCCCTTCTGATTGATGATCGCAATAGTCCGCACGGGCTGTCCTTTCTTCCTTGAAGGGACAAGCCTGATCGTGCCCGCCGTGCCCGTGGGCGGGATCCGACGGCCGCAATACCCTTTTACCTGCACGCTGCGGGATCGGCTGCAGACACCGCCTCCGGCAGAGTCGGTCACTGTCAACCAGTTATCGGGACCGCCTGAGCCTGATCTTGAATATCAGCACTGATATGGACCATTACAATGCCTCCGTGGATGAAATAACGCTGATCCTGGCCAGCCAGTCGGCACGACGCGTACGTCTGCTGGAGGTAGCCGGGTACCAATTCAAACAGGTGGTTTCCCCTTATGTCGAGCCGCCGCTGCCGAAGGTGGACGACCCGGACGCCCTGGGCATTGCCCTCGCACAGGCCAAGGCGGCGGCCCTCCTCGGCAACCACGGTTTCGACGAACATGCCGCCGTTGTGCTGGCCGCCGACACGATCGTGGTCGGCCCCGACGGCCGCCTCATGGGCAAACCCGCCGACCGCGAAGAAGCCGAGGCGATGCTGGCCGGTCTGGCCGGCGGCGACCATCTGGTCGTGACCGCCGTCGCCCTGACCAGCGGCGACGGCGATCGCCAGGAGTCCTTCGCCGACACGGCCCGGGTCTCGATCGGCAACCTTGGCAGCGAGGAACTGGATTCCCACCTGGAGAGCGGCCACTGGCGCGGCAAGGCCGGCGGGTACCATCTGGGCGACGTGGAACAGCAATGGTCGATGTCCGTGGAGGGCGACCCGACCACGGTGATCGGCCTGCCCATGCGACGCCTCGAACCCGTTCTGCAACGCTGGTCCGTGCACGCGATCCGCAGCGGGGTCCGGCCAAGTTGTGTGACCGGAGCGTGAACGCCAACGATCTGATCCCGGTTGTGCGGGGCGAATCCAGCTCGGTTGCCGCCGGCGCGATCCGTTGCGGTCTCGCGGTGCTGGAGCCCCTCTACCGCGCCGGTGTGGCGGGGCGAAACTTACTCTTCGACGTCGGCGTCAGACGGCCGGCACGCCTGCCGCGCCCGGTGATCAGCGTGGGCAATCTCACCGTCGGCGGAACGGGCAAGACGCCCGTGGTCATCGACCTCGTGCGCCGCCTGCGTTCAATGGGCCAGGACCCGGCGATTCTCCTTCGCGGTTACGCCCCAGGCGCGGGGCCGAGCGACGAGGCCGCCGTGATGAATGAAGAATCCGGCGAGGACGTGCCCGTCGGCGTCAACCCGAACCGCGAGGTCGCGGCCCGCGAGGTCATTGCCAGGAATCCGCAGGTCACAGTTTTTGTCCTCGACGACGGCTTTCAGCACCGCCAGGTCCATCGCGACCTGAACATCGTCCTCGTTGACGCGACCGATCCCTTCGGATTGGGCCACCTGCTGCCGCGCGGTCTTCTACGCGAGCCGCCCGGGGGCCTCCGCCGTGCCGATGCGGTCGTCGTAACGCACGCCGAGCAGGTCGACGACGAGCAACTGAAGCAAATCGACCAAAGCATCGAAAGGATCACCGGCCAGCCGCCGCTGGCGCACGCCGAACACCGATGGGTCGGTTACCACCGTTTCGACGGCGAGGTGCTGCCGCTCGACACGCTGAGTGGCGCCCGCGTGTCGGCATTCTGCGGCCTGGGCAACCCGCGGGCATTCGGCAGTACGCTGTCTCGCCATGTCGGCGACGTCGTTGACCTGAAGGCATTCGCGGACCATTACGCCTACACGTCGACGGACGAGCTTCGCCGGCTGGTCAACGGCGCCAAAGAAGCCGGCGTCGACGCGATCGTGACCAGCGCCAAGGACTGGGTAAAGATTCGTTTGCGCCTGGTCTGGGGCGATCAGCCCGTGCCTCTTGTGTGGCCGGCGCTCGAAGTCGCGTTCCGGGACGGTGAAGCGGAGATCGAGGCGCTGTTGAGAACATGTGCGGTGAAGTGATGGCGGAATCGATTTCCTGGTCCATCCTCGTTCCCAGGCTCTGCCTCTAAGTCCATGGCCAAACCCGATCACAGGGTTACGCTACGGTCTGGGCGATGCAGCGACGCATTGTCAGGATGAACGGAGGTTCCGAGGCGGAGCCTCGAAGACAGGGCGTTCCCAGGCAGAGCCTGGTGACCTTGCCCCCTGAAACGAGTCCATGAGACGACGGGGGCAGAGCGCCAAGAGTCAATAGAGAGGCCGTTCTTCACTCTGACCCCGATCACTCCGGGAGAGCTGCGTTCTTTTTATTTAAGCCATTCACCTTTTTCTGGGGGCTCGCTACGCTCGACCCCAGGCACTCGGATGAACCTGCGAATGTTCGGGTGGCTGGGGCAGAACGAAGTGATGCCCCAGTTGATTCTGACACGCAGTAGGCTACATCAAGTGCTAAAACGCACTAACGCGCCACAGCTACGTTGCTGGCCGTGACAGCAATGGCCGGAACCGTTCCCACTGATTTTCCCTTATTCTTAATCCATGGCCGTTAAGAAGAAGCGCGACACCAAGCCGGCCGCGAGAAGCGAGCAGCTCATCGAGCTGCTGGATCACTGGCAGCACCACCGGATTGTGGTGGCCGGTGACTACATGCTCGATCGGTATCTCTATGGGAACGCCGAGCGCCTGAGCCCCGACGCGCCGGTGCCGGTTCTGGCGGCGCGGCGCAGTGAGCAGAAGCCCGGTGGGGCGGCGAATGTGTGCCTGGACTTACTGGCGCTGGGGTGCCGTGTTTCCTGTCTGGGGCTGATCGGGGCCGACGACACCGGGCGGGATCTTCGTGACGCGCTGCGGCTGGCGGGGTGCGTCACTACCGGACTGATCGCTGTCCGCGAGCGGGCCACGACGGTGAAGCACAATTTTGTCGGCATGGCCCAGCACCGGCATCCGCAGAAGATGTTTCGGGTTGACGAAGAGAGTTCCGAACCGGTGACGGAGCGCGTTGCGGCGCGTCTGGTCGCGGCAGCGCGCGGGCTGTTGCGCGGCGCTTCGGTGCTGTGCATCGAGGATTACGACAAGGGGGTCGTGACGGAATCGACCTGCCAGGCGCTGATCCGTATGGCGGCGGCCGCGAAGGTGACCGTCCTGGTAGATCCGGCGGCGATCGGTGACTACCGGAAGTACTGCGGTGCCGACTGTATCACGCCCAACCGGACCGAGGCCGCGCTGGCGACCGGTGTCGACTTTGCCGAAACCGGCGATCCCAAGGTGGTCGAGGCGATGGCCGCGAAGCTGATGCGCGCGTTGTCGGCGCGTGCGGTCGTCGTCACGCTCGACCGGCACGGTCTGCTACTGGCACAGCGAAGACGCGCGGCGGCGTTCGTGCCCACCAAGGCCCGGTTGGTCTACGACGTCGCCGGCGCCGGCGACATGGTTCTGGCGATGATGGCCGCCGCGCACGCGAACGGCGCGGACTGGCGCGCCGCGGTCGAAATGGCGAACATTGCCGCGGGCCTGGAGGTCGAGAAGTTCGGCGTGGAGCCGGTGGAGCTTGACGCGGTGCTGTTGAGCGTGCTCCGCGAGCACCACGGGCCACAGGGAAAGGTCCGGCAGATCGATGGGCTGCGACGCGAGTTGACCGCCTATCGAAACCAGGGCCGGCGGATCGTCTTCACCAACGGATGCTTCGATATTCTTC
>CAUZBA010000292.1:0-4634 GCA_963577635.1 Phycisphaerae bacterium | reverse complement strand
AGTTCGAGGAACACGACGCCGAAGCGGATCGGCACCCGATGCGCCACCCTTCGTCGCTCCGTCGCTTTCTTCGTTCCGCCTTCGTGCCTATCCCAATACAATCAACCCATGCAGGCAGTAATTCTCTCAGTCGGTGACGAGCTTGTTCTGGGACAGACGGTGGACACGAACAGCGCTCACATGAGCGCGAAACTCACTCAGCGCGGGATCGCCACGTTGTATCACCGGACCGTGGCCGACGACCGCGCGGCCATTGCCGAAGCGGTTCTCGAGGCCATCGGCCACTGCAGCCATCTCTTGATCAGTGGAGGCCTCGGACCGACCGAGGACGACCTGTCACGACACGCCCTGGCCGATGCCCTCGGTGAACCGCTGATCATGCACGAGCCGAGCATCGAACACATCCGCGAGATCTTCGAGCGGCACGGCCGCACGATGCCTCCGCGCAATAAGGTGCAGGCGATGCACCCGCGCGGCACAACGATCATCCACAACCCCTGCGGCACAGCGCCCGGCATCAAGGCCGTCGTCGGCGACACTCACGTGTACGCCATGCCCGGTGTGCCGTACGAACTGGTCGCCATGTTCGAATCTTCGGTACTGCCTGATCTGGACGCCGTGGCGCCCAGTCGTCGCGTGATCCTGACCGCCACCATTCACACCTACGGTCTGGGCGAAAGCGATGTGGCCGAGCGCCTCGAATCGTTGATGGACCGCGACCGCAATCCCAAGGTGGGCACCACCGTTGCGGACTCGTGCGTCTCGATACGCATTCGCAGCGAGTTCGCGGACGGCGACGACGCCCGGCGGCAACTCGAAGGCACGATCGCGCATGTCGAGCGGCAACTCGGCCCGATCGTCTTCGGCCGCGACCAGGAGACGATCCAACAAGCCCTGGTGACGCTGCTGCGACAACGCAGTCATACCGTCGCCACGGCGGAGAGCTGCACCGGCGGCCTGGTGGGCGCGCTGATCACGGCCGTTCCGGGCTCGAGCGCGGTGTACCGTGGCGGCTGGGTCACCTACACCGATCGTATGAAGACACAGACGCTTGGCGTCGCGCCACAACTGATCGCCACCCACGGTGCAGTGAGCCAGCCGGTGGCGCGGTCCATGGCCGCCGGAGCCCTGAAGCACGGCGATGCCGACCTGGCCGTGGCCGTCACCGGCGTCGCGGGGCCCGATGGCGGCTCGACCGAAAAACCCGTGGGCACGGTCTGGATCGCTCTGGCAGATCGTAATGACACCACGGCCGAGAACATCACCACTGACGCGCTGCTTCTGCGCCTGGGAGGCGATCGAAATCAGATTCGAGATCGTGCCGCCAAGGCGGCCCTGCAGATGTTGCGCCTGCGCGTGATGGGTGAATCGATCGAACAGGTGAGATGGGGACGGTGTGAGGAATCGCCGGGTGGATAGTTCCCTGAAAACCAAAGCGACGGAGCGACGGCGCGAAAGATCGAAAGAGCAGAAAATCTGAAAGTGGTCCGACTTCTTATTTTTCCTGCTCTCTTGCTTTTCCGCTTTCCTGCTCTTGCTGCCTCCCGCTCCGTCGCTCAGTCGCTTCTGCACGCCCTCGTTAATCGTCCAGTTTTAATGGTTGACCAATAATTCCAGTCCCCGTACCGATCGGCCGAAGTTAGTCGCAGCGAGGACGATCACGTGCTCAGGATGTCACAGCCACCGACCCAAGCGGCCACGGCGCCGCAGAAGACCGACCGTCGGCGCGGCCGCATCGACATCCACAGCCACCTGCTCCCGGGAATCGACGACGGTTGCGTCACACTGGATGAAACCCTCGCCGCGGTGCGGCTCCTGCTCGAGGCGGGGTTTTGCGGCTCGATCTGCACGCCGCACATCTGGCCGGAGCGTTTTCCGCAGAATACACCACAGCATGTCGCAGCCTGGACCCGTCGACTGCAGTCGCAGGTCCGCGAGGCCGGGTTGGATTACGACCTGTGGCCGGGCGGTGAACTGCGCCTCAGCGAGGGCGCCGTGGCGTGGATGGGCGAGCACGGCGTACCGACGCTGGCCGCGTCGCGCTGCGTCTTGACCGACCATTGGGAGGATTCATGGCCCGACTGGATTGACGGCACCTTGGCGTGGCTGCTCCAGGAAGGCTACCAGCCGATACTCGCCCATCCCGAACGCGTGCCGCCGTCGGAAACGTTGGACGCGCGGCTGCGCAAGCTGGCCGACATGGGCGTGTGGATGCAGGGCAACCTTCGAAGCATGACCGGCGAAGACGGTTACCACGCCGACCGGCGCGTACGCGAGTTGCTCAAGGAGCAGAGGTACGCGTTCATGGCGATGGACGTTCACGGTCCGTTGTGCCTGCCTGGGCGTCTGGACGGGATCAAGTTCATCGAAGAGGAATTCGGTCGCGACCTCGTTGACCGGCTCACCATCGACGCACCGCGTGAATCGATCCTTCAGAACGCCGAGGCGAAATAAAACAAAAAAAAGCCCCGGCTGGTGCCGGGGCGCAGGGATTATTCTCTTTCCCCATTTGTCCTAAGTTGGTGTTTCGTTTCTTGCGCCGAACGATACCGACGTGATTGGCTCACGTTCGTCGATACGACAGGAAAAATGATACCCGTTCATCTCTATGCTCCACCCGTTCTCTTTCTCCCGAGAAAGAACGAAGGGGGTTTGCAACGCTACAACATCCACACTGCTTCGGGCCTCACTTCAGTCCATCTTAAATCCTACTCCGCCTAACATGTCCCACGGCCACCCGAAACTTATCGCTCTTATTATCGGAACTTATCGGCCATAGTCAATCCAGATAAATACTGGATTAGTCCATTTTTTTTGCCTTGTTTTTCCCTAGGGTTTCTACGCACTCTCAGCCGTGACGCTCTCTAACAGCGTGGGATCAGCTATCCCGGGCCAAAGTCGACCGTCTCACGCTGTAAGCTGGTGCACCTACTGCGGTCCACTTTCGACGCAGCACGCGACGGATCCCATGTTCACCACCGACGAAGATTACGCCCTTTTCTGCCGCCAGAGGCTGACAGACCCCTACCCCCTGCTCCGCCGCCTGCGAGCCGAGGACCCGATCCACTGGTCGGCGACAATGAACATGTGGCTCGTCACGCGGTATGACGACGTCTACGCTGGCCTGCACGACACGACTCGGCTCAGCTCCTGCCGTGAGGGGATGTACAGCGATCCGCTGACCGAGCAGAACCGCCGGCGAGCGCGCCGCATCATCGATCACATCCTACACTGGCTCGAGAACGTTGACGCCCCGCAACACACGCGATTGCGCAAGCTGGTCAATCTCGCGTTCACGCCGCGCATGCTGCAGGGCCTGATGCCTCGGATCGAAGCGGTCACGAACGAACTTCTTGTCGACGTGTGCGCCACGTCGCAAACCGACTTCGCTCACAATTTCTGCTTCCACCTGCCGGCCACCGTGATCTGCGAAATGCTCGGCGTGCCGGTGGAGCATCGTGAAATGTTTCGACGCTGCGTGGACCAGATGCGGCGATTCAACGCCGGCGTCGGGCCGGGACTGAATGACGCGATCGACGAAGCCAACAAGGGCATCGAGACGCTGATCGGTTTTTTTCACGACCTGATCGAGCAGCGCAGACGGCAACCCCGCGACGACCTGATCAGCGCCATGGCCGCCGCCGAAGACGATGGAGACCGCCTCAACAGGGACGAGATGTTCGGCCTGTGCGTCTTCCTCTTCGCCGCCGGCCACGAGCCGACAATGAGCCTGCTGTCGAGTGGCACATTGGCTCTGCTGCAGCATCCGGAGCAGTTCGAAAAGCTCAAAGCCGATCCCGATGGGCTGGTCGAAACGGCGGTCGAGGAGTTTCTACGATATGAATCGCCCGCGACGCGTGGTGTGCGCCGCGCCACCTGCGACTTCGAGTGGCGCGGCCGCCGAATCCGCAAGGGCCAGACCGTCACGTTACTGCTGGGCGCGGCCAACCGCGACCCCGATCAATTCCCCGACCCCGATCGGATCGACATCGAACGCAGACCCAACAAGCACCTGGCCTTCGGATTCGGACCGCACTTCTGCCTGGGGGCGCAGCTGACTCGAATGGAGGGGAACATTGCCTTCCGCGCCATCGCCCGTCGCCTGCCCGACATGCGCCTCGATACGGACCGCGTCGCATACCAGCCGGTATTCGGTATCCGGGTGCTGGCGGCGCTGCCGGTTCGGACTGCGTGAGCCGGGACGGCGAACGCCGTTACGAGCGATTAGCGAGTGACGGAATGCCTTGTCTACCCTTGCCCTTGCCCCCTGAAACGAGTCCATGTCGAATGTCAGTGAATTCGTCATGGACGCATTCATGGAAGGGCAAGGATCATGGCCAAGAAACGGCAGGGCGCTGAGCAGATCATCCCAAAACTGAGGGAGGCGGAGGTTGAACTGGCAAGAGGACTGAAGGTCCCTCAGGTCTGCAAGAAGCTTGAGGTGACCGAGCAGACCTACTACCGGTGGCGAAAGAGGTATGGCGGTCTGCGGATGGACCAGGCCAAGCGGCTGAAGGATCTGGAGCGTGAGAACGCTCGGCTCAAGAAGCTGCTGGCTGAGGCGGAGTTGGACAAGGCAATCCTGCGTGAGGCGGCAAGCCCAAGCTGCTGAGTCCGGCCAAGCGACGGCGAGC
>CAUZBA010000291.1:0-4650 GCA_963577635.1 Phycisphaerae bacterium | reverse complement strand
ATGGGCCACCTGACACGACGCGGGTTCGGTCGCTGGGCAGTGATCCCTATTGCGCTTGCCTTTGTATACGCCATGGGAAGCTGCACGCGACCATCCCCGACCGTCGGTGCCTACGCTCACGCGAAATCCGCCGAACCGCGCACGCTGGTCATGAGCTACGACATGCTGTCGGCGTGGGTTCCCGCCCGCAATCTGGCCCGGGAAGGCGCCGACGCCGCCGCGATTAAGGACGCGCTGCACGAGATCATCGACCAGCACGCACGCGCCGGCGTGGACGTCTTCGTTCAGTGCGTCTTCGCCCGCTTCGAAACGCAGCGACCGGGCTTCAAGTCGGCCCAGCCGAGAAAGGACCTGGAGCAGAACGGCATCACCAGGCTGATCGAATCGGGCGAAGGCCTCGTGCAGATCATGCTCGAGCGGTGCCGTAGCCGCGGGATGACCTTCCTGGCCGGTCTGCGCATGAACGACCGCCACCGCACGTCCGACTTCGTGAAGCGTATGCACGACGCGCACCCCGAATGGAAGATGATGGGGCACGGAATCAACTACGAATACGAGGGCGCCAGATTGGCGGTCCTGGCGTTCATCGAGGAGTGTCTGGACACCTGGGACGTGGATGGCCTGGAGTTCGACTACCTGCGATTTGGTCACGTCTTCGAACCGTCGAAGGCGTCGGGCCAGGCTGACCTGCTGAACGATTTCACTCGCCGCACCCGACAGCTTCTCGATGCCGCTGCGAAGAAGCGCGGCCGGGAGCGGCTTATCCTGGGCGTGCGCGTGCCGCAGACGCTCGAGGAGTGCCGGTCGCTGGGTTACGACGTGGAAACCTGGATCCGCGAAGGCCTGGTCGACATTGTCTGCCCGTCCGACTTCTTCTACACCGACTTCAACGCCCGGACGGAGGACTTCGTCGCGCTGGCGAAAGGGACGCGGTGCAGGATCTACCCTTCGGTCCACCCGGTCATCGCCAGCGGCAACCAGGCGACGCTCCTCGACGCGGCCGCCTACCGCGGGGCGGCGAAGAACTTCTACGCCTACGGAGCCGACGGCGTGTCGGCCTACAACTATCAGTACAACTGGGCTCAGATGTACGGCGGTTACAAGTTCGGACCGAGAGACATGTGGCCCGCGGCGCTGCAGTTCGTGGCCCAACTGCGGCAGGAGGCACTGATCGACGCAGCGGACCGTCGTTACCTGTTTCATCCCTTGTGGAGCGGGCGCGCGCCAACGGGTGCGACGAAGAACGATCGCATCGTCCTCGAGCGTGCCGGCGACGCAGCGTTGGGCGAGCTGCGCTTCCGGCTTGCAGAGGACTTCTCTGATTCGCGCCTGGCGGTGACGATGAGGTTCAAGACGACCGGCATGGTCGAGGACGATCGGATCGAGATCGGCGTCAACGGCAAGACGATCGCCTCCGGCGCGATTGAGCGACGCTTCGACGCGGACGGCCAGACCGAGGACGAGGGCCGTGCCCTCGAACCTTTCTTTCACTACCGATTCGTGCTCCCCTCAAATCATCTGAGATTCGGCGATAATATGTTGTCTGCACGCCTCGCCGAGAGTGCTGGCAACGACCGCATCGACATACAGGAAGTCGAAATCGAAGTCGCAGTGAGCGATTGAGCATTTCCATGGATGCATGGCCGCTGTCGGAATGGCGATCCGGATATCGGCGTCAGCATGAGCTCTGTGCGAAACGGGAACTCAAACATGTCACGTACAACGAAAGGATGCCTGGTCATGTGCGCGCTTATTCCGATGTCCGCGGCGCCCGGCTGCAAGAGCCGCAACGCGATCGTCCTTGCCGAGAAGGGCTCGACCCGGTATAGCATCGTCGTCGCCGCCAACGCTGCGGAAGCGGAGAAGTACGCCGCCGAGGAACTTGCCCACTTCCTGAAGCGGATCACCGGCGCCGCGTTTGCCGTTCGGCGCGACGACGTGCCGGTTTCGGACCACGAGATCGTCCTGGGTGAAACGAACCGCAAGCGGCTCGATGATCTTCCCACCGATCTGAAGCCCCAGGCGTGGGAGGGGTTCGCGATCCTGCCCGAAGACGACCGTCTGCACATCCTGGGCAATATCCCACGGGCGACGCTCTACGGCGTATACGACCTGTTGGAAGAGGATTTCGGCGTGCATTTCCTCACGCCCGAGTTCACCCACGTGCCTCAAAGCGCGGTCCTGACGCTGCCGCGACAGGCGCGAAAATACGACCCGCCGTACGAGTACCGCTGCATGGACGTGCTTCGCGACCCGAACATCTGGGCGGCCCGCAATCGCTTGAATGGATACGAACATGCGAGCATTCCACTGGGGGAGAAGCTGGGGGGCGTCACGCGCCTTGGCCATCCGACGCACACCTTCGCCTATCTCGTCCCGGCCGCCGAGCATTTCGAGAGCCATCCCGACTGCTTCGTCCTCATCGACGGGAAGCGCATATCGAGGACGCTCTGTCTGACCAACCCGGACACGCTGCGCATCGCGACGCAGACTGCGCGGCAGTGGGCGCAGGGCTCAAAGGCCGGCAGCGACACGAAGTACATCGTCTCGATCACGCAGAACGACTCGGGGGCCCACTGCCAGTGCGACGACTGTAGGGCGGTGGACGCGGAGGACGGCACGCCATTCAGCGGATCACTCGTGCGCTTCGTGAACGGACTGGCCAGGGAGCTGGGGCCGGAGTTCCCGAATGTCCAGTTCGAGACGTTCGCCTACCAGACCTCCGAGTTGGCCCCGACCAGGACCCGGACGGAGCCGAACGTCAACGTCTATGTTGCCCTCATCAACAAGGATTCAGGCCGATCCCTCGATATACCGCAGGTGCACTACTTGTCAGGGACGACGAAGCTGACGCACTTCGGCCCCGAGCACGAGACACGCTTCGCCTACGACAACCTCAGGGGCTGGACCCGGATGAGCGACCACGTCTACACGTGGGATTACAACGTCAGCTTCCACGACTACCTCGTGCCCTACCCGAATCTCTGGTCCACGGGGGAAAATATCCGGATCTTCTCCGAGACCGGCGTCATCGGCTACCGAGGCCAGAACTCGCGCGCCGAGGGCGGGGAGATGAAGGACCTGCGTAGCTACTTCGTCGCCCGGCAGCTCTGGCGTCCGCAGTGCGACTACCGCGAGACGGCGGAGGAGTTCTGCCGTCTCTACTACGGTGAGAAGGCGGGGCGGCACGTCATGCGCTACATCGACCTGATCCACGACACGTGGCCGAAGATGAAGCGGCCGCTCTGGTGGGGTGGCTACAAGGACGTCGACATCGTCCGCAAGGCGGACCGGATCCTCACGAAAGCGACGGATGCGGCGCAGACGCTGGATCAGAAACAGCGCGTCGCGATCTTCAGAATGCCGATCTGGAAACTGATGTTGGTCCTCGCTTTCGGCGAGGAGGGCAAGGTTGTGTCGCTGCCGCACTGGTCGCACCTGCCGGAGAAGGATGCCGGCGACGCGGGAAGCTGGTACGAAGGAACCGACACGGACACCTGGCAACGCGTCGAGATACCTATCCGGCCCTACGGCAGCGGCAAGGGACTGGGCGCTGGCCTCTACGCCGCGACGTTCGAGATGCCCGACACCGGCGGCGCGCCCTTGGCCCTGCACTTCGCGGCGATGGACGGGAACTACGACGTGGCCCTCGACGGCGTCCCGATCGCCAAGCGGATGGAGTCAGGACTGGGCTACTACCAGGAGGTCAACTACCTGCCCCTGAACGGCGTCCTCGGCCCCGGTCGGCACACGATTGTCGTCCGAGTGCGCGACGGCTTGGGCTTCTACCGTCTGCGGCACCTCGAGAATCCCGAATTCCCCGTCGCCGATGCGGTCACCATCATGGACCGCTCGCGGCCGCTGCCGCCCGAAATTCGAACGGCGGCCGAGGGGTTCCTCGCGGCATCAAAGGCGGCTGGGCTCAAGCAGGTCTTCTACGGCTATCACGCCATGGAGCCCTACCTGGGAAAGGTGCTCTGGCCAAAGATGCGTTTCCTGCTCGAAGGGCGCGACTAACGAAGGTCTGACTTTACTGGTACCTCGAAACAGCGACATGCCCTAAAGCGGGCGAAGGGACTCGAACCCTCAATATTCAGTTTGGAAGGCTACCGGCACCGTATGGAAGTGCCGCATGAACAAGGACCTACAGGCGGCTCTGCGAACGCTTGTACCAATGCTTGTACCGGTTACACAAATTCTTCGAAATCAGAAGCCGCGGAAAACGCGACGCAGAATCCGACGCATCGCTTGCACCAAACGGTAGCCATTCCACCTGATCTTCAACGTGTGATCGAGGCTTGGCTTGCGTTGCCGGCGGCCGTGCGGCATGGTCTTCTAGCGATCATCGACGCCGTTGCCGACCATCCGGATGAAGCCCCAGGGTAGCCTGAGAACATTTCGCCAGAAAGATCCGAGACCCTTATCAATAGTCCTCGAGCGAACAGTTTTCCCCATGGCACACTGCAGGTGATTTCGGCGGCGGCAAATTCCTGGCCGTCGAAAGACCGTCCCTGCGAAAATAGGCCTGCTGAGGGTCCTACTAATAAGTATGATCGGAGCATCATGGAGATACCCGAACCAGTGTGTTGAGACGCCGCATGATTGAAACCATTGTCACGCATCCCGGCGGCGCCCATAAAGACGACCTCC
>CAUZBA010000290.1:0-4666 GCA_963577635.1 Phycisphaerae bacterium | reverse complement strand
ATCATCTGGGGCGCTTCTTTCATGGCTATTACGGCAACTTCTGTTATCTGCCGCTTTACATTTTCTGTGGCGAGCATCTGCTGTGCGCCAAGTTGCGTCTATTGGCTGTCAGCGATTTGTTATTTTCAATTGGTAGAGTCAGTATTGCCGTGGTCCGCACGGTGTTGGACGACACTGGAGCGTTTTCATTTATGACTCCCCGCTGCGCTGTGCCACAAACGCTCTGCCCTCCTCAAACAGTCGAAGGCGCGATGCGATCCGATCGACCAGCTCCTGTCGATTGGACAATCGTGCGTTTTTCCACGCCACTCTCGCGGTTGATACCGCGTCGTCGAAGCGGCCGGCGGCTGCGTATGCGGTCGCGAGGGTGTCCAAAATCAATGTGACATACGACGCGGCGAGCGGGTCGTGGGCGGCGGCGTGGCGGAAGGGATTGTGCACCGCCGAATGCCGCGCGAGTACGACGGCTCTGTTCGGCTGGCGCCGATTCGGATCCGGGTGAGTGGCGAGGATCCACGCGATGCCGCGAATCGCCAGTGAGGAACGGGGGTGCCGTCGCAGTTCATCCTCGTAGGATTCGATCGCTTCGTCGTACCGGCCCTGCTGTTCGAAGACGTCTCCCAGGTTATTGCGCGGCCCCGGCAGGTTGGCGTTGATCCTCAGCGCTTCCTGGAAGCAAGCGATGGCGTCGTTCGGTCTTTCCAGTTGAGCCATTACGATGCCGAGGTTGTTGTGCGCTACCGCATGTTCTGGCCGAATGCGCAGGACCGCGCGATACTTTTCGACTGCCTCGGTGACTCTTCCCTGTGTCAACAGTTCGTTTCCGAGATTGTTGTGGGCCATCCAGGCGGTCGGATTCCTGGCGATCGTGTCTCGCCACAATGATTCGTTATCGTGGTAGATCAACTGCTGCCGCCATGTCTGAGCAGTCAGGATCAACAGTATCAACGCGGCGCCGACGTAGGCCGGGCGCGTTCCATTCTTCCCGACCCGCCGTAGTATCTGAAGAATCGCTCCGATCACCAGCGCGATGATCGCGACGATCGCGAAGTACTGATAGTGGTCGGCCACGAACGAATACTTCAGAAAATAGAAATCGACGAAGCCCAGTGCGGGACTCAGCATCACCACGTAGCACACCATTGCGAACAGAATTGCCCGACACCATATTCGGCGACTCTGCCAGAACAGCGCCGCAAACAGCGCCAGGAGGGCAGCACCCGGCAGGTACGAAACAGCACTTCTCGGGTCGATTACCCAACGCGGATAAACGAAGATTAGATCGATCGGAAGCAGCGCCTTGAACAGGTAGAACCATACGGCCCAGCCGGCACCGGCCAGACGCGCCATGAAACCACCACTGTGCACCTGTGCTCCGGCCGTAACCATCTCGTTTCGAACCGGTTGCTGGACCACGGTCGCCAGGACGGCAACTGCGACATAGGGAAGACAACGAAGCACGTCGTCGCGGCGGATGGCGCCACGACGCCACCACGCGCTGGCGAGAAGAATGGCCGGCAGCGGAATCACTGCGGCCTTCGAGAGCATCGCGGCCGCGAAAAAAAGGACGGCCGTCAGGTATCTGCGCGCCCGATGTTCATCTTCATAGCGAAGGTGCGTCAGCAACGCCGCCAGGGAAAACAGCATCGACAGCAGATTCTTGCGTTGCGTGATCCAGGCCACAGTTTCCACGTTGACCGGGTGCAGGGAAAAGACCAGTGCCACCAGCCACGCCGCGGGCACGCGCAGACGCAGCAGAACGCGCCACGCGAGCAACGCACATGCGGCGTGCAGCAGCACGTTGACCATGTGATAGCCGCGCGGGTGCATCCCCCAGATCCGGTGTTCAAGCCAGTACGACGTCCACGTGACGGGGTAGTACTCTATTGACGAGAATGGTGCCAGCCAGATCCGCGCCGGGCTCGCATCCCTGACCAATTCATTCCTGGTCAGGTGTAGGTTGTCATCCCAGATGAAACCTCCACGCATCGCGGGGTAATACGCGGCCAGCGTCACGACGACCATTGCCAGACCGGCCAGGGTCTGCCGTCCGACAGCTCGGCGAGGCGTTTCGCCGGCGTCAGGTTCTTCGGAAACCGGATTCTGCATAAACGTCGTCCATCCGAACCGGCTGACAGCGTGCCGCACGACGTGACCACGAACCAGATATGTCGATGGTAACTTTTCGGGAAGCGAAACTCGAAATCTCCTTCAACCACCGAGCACCGCGAACTTATCCGCTCTCTGCTCGGTGTCCCCTGTAATTTCTGTGGCGATTCCCCAGGGCCGTCCCGCGTCAGGCCTCGTAAATCCGGACATTTGAGTAGACGCTGTCGCCGGCAGCCTGGGCGTCGCCGTCGTTGCCGAAGATCAGGAAGCTCACCGGGCCCATGAAGAACTGGCCCACTGGGATCAAGTAGTGCTTCGTGTTCGGCGCTGTCGGGCCGTAGTCGTAGCCCGCGTAGTACGCCCCGAAGTCGATCGTCGTGATCGCCGTCGGACCGCTCGGCTCGCCCGCCGGCAGGTTCGTGCCCAGACCGTTCAGCGTCGTCTGCACGTCCGGGTTCAGCGTGATCATGCCGTCACCGTTCACGTCGTTGAACGCCGAGTAACCGCCCACACCGATCGATGTCCCCAGACCGTTCAGCGTCCCCTGAACGTCAGGGTTCAGCGTCACGAACCCGTCGCCGTTGCTGTCCGACGGCAGAACGTTGAAACGGAACGCGAAGTCGCCGCCCGCGCTGCCGTCACCGGAGTTATGCGTGCTTGTCGAATCGACCCACTCGCCGTCGAGGACGTTGCTCGACATGTCGGTCACCGCGGCGCCCGTGGTGCCGTCCAATCGGATCCTCAGCTTGTCTGAGCCGATCGGAGCGCTGAGCGTCCAGACCGCCTGGTATTCGCCCGTCGGGCCGGTTTCGGCCTGGAAACCGGAGTAGCCGTAGCTGCCCACGTTCACGCCGGTGAGCACCAGGTCGCCCTGGTCGACGTTCACCTGCTCGTTGAAGCGGATGATCACCTGGTCCGCGTTGACCCACGGCACTGCGTCGAGCTGGTCCGCGGATCCTACGGGGAATGCGTACCCGCGAGTCCCGCCGGCGCCGACCGCCTCGAACTGATCGAGGAACGGCCCGGTCCACGCCGTGGAGCCGATGAGGACTTCGCTCACCTGTGGCGGCGGGTCCGCCTCGAGCACCTGCACGTTCGTGAAGTAGATGTCGCCTGATGCCAGGGAGTCGTCGTCGTTGCCGAAGAACAGGTAGTTTTGCGACCCGGTCGTGTACGCCCCCAGCGGGATCGTGTAGTGCTTGGTGTTCGGTGCCGACGGCCCGTAGTCGTTAAAGTCCTGGTTCTCCCAGATCTGCCATCCGTAGACCTGGAACGCTGCGGGGCTCTTGACCGCCAGGTCGGTGTCGAAGCCGATCGCGTGAACCTCGCCCTGGACCGGGCTGCGGAAGTCGAACTCCAACACGGTGTTCGCAGTGATGTTGTAGGGCAGGTCGATCTTCTTCCAGTTGTTGCCCGTCATGTGCAGCGTCGCGCCACCGTCCTCGACCGTCGCCGTGCCGCTGACGTCCTGAACGCCGTCGAAGGAGTCGATCGTGTAGGCGCCGAAGTCGACCATCCCCGGCAGCGGCGGATCGACGGTCCCCGTGATCGTCTCGGTGTTGCTCCAGGCCAGAGCGTCGTCCTGGGCCCGGGCGAAGTACCGGTTCGTGCCCATGGGGAAGGCGGTCGTCGAGCCGGTCCAATCCCAGCCGCCGGCGCTGCTGTTGTCGGTGCCCAGAAGCTCATCAGTTCCCACTTCCAGCGAACCGCTGCTGTTGCTGTCGCGGTAGAACTTGGCCAGCAAGACCGTGCCATCGCTGTCGGTCACGCCGTTCGCCGTCAGCGTCAGGTTGTTGCCCCGAAGCACCGGATCCGGTGCGGGGCTGAGTGAAACGATCGAAGGCGGTACGTTCGGGACCGGATCCACCGTCCCGGTGATCGTCACGGTGTTGCTCCACTCCGGTTCATTGTCCTGGGCCCGGGCAAAGTATCGATTCGCCCCAAGGGGAAACGCCGCCGTCGAACCGGTCCACGTCCATCCGCCGGCGCTACTGGTGTCGGCGCCGAGCAACAGATCAGTCCCCACTTCCAGGGATCCGCTGCTGTTGCTGTCACGGTAGAACTCAACCTGCACGACCGTACCATCGCTGTCGGACACGCCGTTCGCCGTCAAGGTCAGGTTGTCGCCCTGATTCACCGGATCCGGACCGGCATTGAGAGAAACGATGACCGGTGGCACGTTGGGCGGCGGCCCGCTGTCGTACACCTGGACGTTGGTGAAATAGCTGTCGCTCAGGGTCAGGCTGTCGTCGTCGTTGCCGAAGAACAGGTAGTTGTACGCACCAGTCGTGTACGTGCCCAGGGGAATCGTGTAGTGCTTCGTGTTCGGCGCCGACGGGGCGTAGTCGTGAAAATCCTGGTTCTGCCAGACCTCCCAACCGTACACCTGGAACGACGCGGGGCTGTTGGTAACCAGGTCGACGTCGAAACCGATGGACTGAATCTCGCCCTGCACCGGGCTGCGGAAGTCGAACTCCATCAAAGTGTTCGCCGTGACGTTGTAGGCGAAGTCGACCTTCTTCCAGTTGTTGCCCGTCAGGCGCAGCGTCGCGCCGTT
>CAUZBA010000289.1:0-4668 GCA_963577635.1 Phycisphaerae bacterium | reverse complement strand
GACCACTTCTACCCTGCCGGGGCTGCGTGCCACGCATGCGACCCTTTGTCGCTCCGTCGCTCCGTCGCTTTCTTGACCTGTGCGTCCTCCGCTCAAGCGAAAATCCGATCCCATTTCGCGCGATTCCACTCGATTCTTTCAGTCGGCGTCATTCTCGAAAAGTCCGCCCCGGAGGTCGCGTCCGTCCCTTGCGTCGTTCCTTTCGAGGTTCGGCGGCTCATGGCGGCGCCGCCTGTTCCACCGTAGGCGCTGTCGCGCGGCGTCTGGACCAGATCGTCCTCCAGGCCGCGGTACGGGCGCACGCCGAGTTTTTCCAGTGCGGCGTGGTAAGAACGCACCGCCTCGGCCGGATCGTCCAGATGGCCGTCGGCCAACCATCGAAGGTGCTGGATGAACGTCGCCTGGTTTTCGCTGTTGTTGATCATTCGGCCGTACAGCGCCGCCCGGGCTCCGTACCTGCGGGCCTCCCACAGTTGGTGAAACGCGTCGAAAGTCGTCCCGGCGGCTCCGCCGAGGATCCCGGGCACCAGCGACCGGTCGTAAGATGCCAGCTGTTCCATCGCGGCCGGCCCGTGGTAAGGGATCTTCAAAAACAGCGGTCGGCCCCGTTGGGTCACGCCCGCCAGGAGCCGAACGATGTGATCGTTGATAAACCGCCCGATGTCCTGCGATGACGGGCAGCGATCGCGGCATGCGTTGGGATTGAAAACCTCGAGAAAATGGCGGAACCCCTTCTGCTCGGCCTCCATTCGAAAATCTCTGTAGGCGTTGAGCGTCTCGACGTCGCGATCCACGTCGTTGTTGAAAGTCACCGAGTAGAGCCCCAGGTCGGCGCCGAGTCGTCGCTCCTGAGGCTCACACGAAACACGTCCGCACATGATGTGATCGATCGTGGCGGTACGGAACGGCCGGCTGGGTTGCGCGGCATAGACACCCGAGGTGACCAGGTGGATGTCCGAGGTGTCGTTGGCGCGGGCGGCCGGCGTTGTCGGTGAATCATCGAAGAGTCGTTCGACGATCGTCAATTGCTCGTTTGACGACGCGCTCATCAACATGATGTCCAGCAGACCCTGGCCCACGTTCTGACGGATTAGCTCGCGGTACTCCTGGATCGAGCGAAACCGCCCTTCCTCGGCGTGCTGCTCGGGCGAACGGCCCGCCGAGGCGATCCCCAGGGCCATGTCGGCGTCCTTCGCGTCGGCGAGGATGAAGTCCGGGCACGAGGGGTTCTCCATCATGCGCTTCAGCTTTTGGTCCAGCGACTTCACCATGCTCTGCATCGCTGCGGCTGACCTTTCAATGTCCCGTTGCACTCACGATCTGATCCGTGATCGTCCGGACCAGGTCCTCGAACACGACATCGTTAGCCACGGGCTGGTCGATCACGGCGCCGGTTCGCTGTGTCGAGTCGACGTGCCCGCCATTGCAGGCGCACGTCGCCGAGGCCGGTCGCACATCGATCGACGCCAGGTACGGCTCGTTGTCCGTCCCGACACAGCCGTCGTCGATGCACGCGATGCGATCGTCGGTCAGCCCGAACTTCGTCTTGACGTTCAAGAGGTCTGCCATCTGTTCGGTCTTCAGGACGTTGACGCGCCCGATCTGTGACGCCAGAAGCAGCAGGCGGCAATACGCATCGAGAATCTCCAACAGGTAGTAGGCCTCGACCAGGTCCTTATTCGAGAAACTGATCGACCCGTGGTTGCCCATGATGATGCTGTTCGTCTCCGGTCCGATCAGCGGCATGATGCTGTCGGACAACTGCTGCGTGGACGGCGTCGCGTATCGGGCGATCGGAACCTTCCCAAGAAAGATCTCGGCTTCCGGGTGAATGCCCTGTGGAATCGGCATGTTGGCAATGGCGAATGCCGTCGCGTGCGGCGAATGACTGTGGATAACCGCCTGAACGTCGGGCCGCGTCTTGTAGACGGCCAGGTGGACGAGAATCTCGCTGGTGGGCACGCGCCCGCGCGGGTTCGCTTCGACCTGCTTGCCCGCCATGTCGACCACGCAGATGTCCTCGGGTGCGAGAAACCCCTTGCTCAGACCCGAGGGCGTGCAGAGCAGCCGGTTCTCGCCGATGCGCACTGAATGATTTCCCTCGTTGCCCGCGCAGTACGCGCGCTGCCAGATTCGCTGGCCGATGTCGCACATGGTCTTCTTGAGCTGCCAAACGGGCGTGTTCATGGTCTGCACCGTTGCAGTATGAGTCGGCGGAAGGGGGAACAGAGCAGGAAAGCAAGAGAGCAGGAAAGCAGGAAGTTGGGAATGCGCACCTGGTTGTTACACGTTTGGTTCATCATCTATTTCCTGCTCTTCCGCTCTCTTGCTCTCCTGCTTTCGCCGCGCACTACGCCTTCCATACCAAACGGTCGAGTATCGCGGCGCAATACGCGTCGATCGGCACGCGTTGCGGCGCGAACGGCGCGCTGGCCTCCCGCCCTTCGCTGACGGCGATGAGCTGGCCCAGGCCGGCGCCCAGTTGGTCGAACACGACCAGCGACTCTGGCATCGGCGCGTGGCGCGGCGCGGCGCGGTCCAGGCCCGCGAGCGATTCGGCGTCCAGCGCCTCGGCCACGACCAGGCGACCGGCGCGCAGGTTCGGATCGGTCCGGTTAAGCGTCACGGTGCCGATGACTCGAGCGATGCGCATGGGGTACCTACTCGCACCTTCGTAAATCCGCCAGGTCGCGCACGGCTTGCGGCGGTACCGCCGGTTTTTGTCGGATCATCCTGTCGACCATCGCCTCGATCTGCCCGGGCGCCACGTAGGGATACTCGATCAACAACACGTTGGCGCCCAGATCTCGGATTCCCTGCTCGACCGCCTCGACACATGACCCGACCACGGCCCGAATCGACGGGCAGCGATTAGCGTAGCAGTTGGCCCGCGCAGCGCTGTGGACGAACAGGACGCCTCCGTCGATACGCCCGGCCTTGAGCGCAGACGCCAGATCGCCCACGACCTGTCCAATGGAGTTTGCGTTACGGTACGAGAGGCTGGTGCGGAACCTGTCGCCTCGCCGGGCGATAATCGAATCAGCGGTCTGGCAGCGGCCGTCGATCCACCAGAACCATGGCACGGATCTCGCGGCGTCGCCCTGTGCGGCGTACGCGTCGACGCGGCGAATCCATTCCGGGTGCTGCCGGGCAAGGTCATTGGCCAGGGGTGTCAGGCGGGCATCGTCGGCCAGCAGGGCGCAACCGTCCGGCGACGCGTCACACGCCTGCTGCAACTGGTTCGCCGTGATGATGCCCGTCAGGGGCAATCGATCGGACGACTGAACTCTTGCGCCCGAACCTCCCGCCGCCGGGCCGGGCGACTGCGGCCGGTTGGCCTGCGTGCCGCCATACAGGCGACCACGCAATTCCGGGAACTTCGAATAGTCTCCTGTGCACGCACCGATGGGTGGTCGAACGTCGGCGCGCGGCGTGGGACGGACAGCCGCGCGCCCCCGGCTCGAGGTCCGCTGCTTCAGGGCCGCGAAAACTTCGCGAGCAATGAGTTCGACAAGTTGCCGCTTCCTGTCATCCATGTCCGTCGTTCGCGCCGCGATACCGCCGCGCTGTTATTCATCCACGATGCCCAGCGTCCACCAGCGCACCGGGCTGGTGTCGTCCGCGAGCATTTTTCGCAGACCCTGACCGTCGCTGGTCAGAATCACCCGATCACCAACCCCGGCGCCCAACTGATCCACGGCGAGTACCGGGTCGCCCGCGGGACGCCCGCCACGGCCCAGAAACTGGCACACCAGCAGCTTGGCGCCGGCAAGTGACTGGTGCTTGACGGTCGCCGTCGCATGGCCGTGGATAAGGGCAAGTTGCATGGTGATTCATCCGACATCGAAGCGAAGCGCAGATCCGCCGCAGGCGGACCCGAAACTTCTTCTCACACCACCCGAAGCGCTCCGCTGACGCTGAAGCGGCGGAAGCGCGAAAACGTCAGCGGGTTGGTCACGCCTTCGCCGGTGGGGGTGGCGATGGAATAGCTTGCATTGCCTTCTCCACCGGCACCCAGGCACGCGGTGCTCGGACCGTTGGCGATGAAGAGCGTGACGTTCATGGCCCGGCCCATCCGCGTAATGTGCTCGAGGTTGTTCGAGTGGATGACCGCCGTGTGACCAAATCCGTGTTCGTACTTGATGGACAGTTCCAGCGCGTGGTCGAAATCGCGGCAGCGGACGAGCGGGACGAAGGGCATCATCTGCTCCTCGGTCACCCACGGACTGGTCTCGTCTGTCTCGCCGAACAGCATGTCCACGCCCTGAGCCACGTTGGCCCCGGCCTCGCGCCCCAGCACGTGCGGGTCGGCGCCGACGTACTGCTTGTTCACGGCGTAGTGATCCTTCTCGTACGTGAACGCCACGTCGGCGAGGCGCCGGATCTGATCGGCGGTCAACTCGACCGCGCCCGCTCGGCGAAAGGCGTCCGTCAACCGGTCGAACACCGATGAAATGACGAAGATCTCCTTCTCGCCGATGCACATCAGGTTGTTGTCGAATGACGCCCCCTGGATGATCGAGCGCGCCGCGTTGTCGAAGTCGGCCGTCTCGTCCACGACGACCGGGGGGTTGCCGGGCCCGGCCACGATGGCCCGCTTCTGCTGCTTCATGGCCGCGCGGGCCACACCGGGGCCGCCGGTCACAGCCAGCAGGCCGATCTGGGGAT
>CAUZBA010000288.1:0-4680 GCA_963577635.1 Phycisphaerae bacterium | reverse complement strand
CCAGGTTCTGGTGGCCGACCTCGCTGTTGCCCATCGTTCCTTCGGGAAGGCCAACGCCTTCGCCGCTGGTGCGAATCAACGTCCACGGGTAGCGGCGCAGCAACGCGTCACCATTCGGCGTCGCCGACAGCTTCACCGCATTGAACGCATCGTGCTCCGGATTGGGGTTGCGGCCCCATCCGTCTCGGACAATGAGGATCGTGGGTCGCAGACCGGTGGACATGGCAGGATTGTATGGGGAAGCGACGAAGCGACGAAGCGACGAATCACATTAACCGTCCATCGCTCGCCGATCCCATTTAACAACCCTCCGTCGCTTTCCTTTAGACTTCCCCCACCAGATCATCCATTGCGACCAATGCGGCTACGACCTCGCCGGATTGAATCGGTCGGGGTGCTGTCCCGAATGCGGTAACCGGTTCAACGTGGCACGGCGAGAAGTCGTCACGGATCACCCGCCACCCCCCGACGACCTGCGCGGTCGACTGGCACCACATGTGCCCGCACTGGTGTGCCTTGGCTTCGCGGTCGCGCTGCTGGTTGTCAGCCTGGGCATCGGCTTCCTGTTTCAGACCAAGGCGCCACCTGTGCTCACGATCGTCCCGGTCGTGTTCCTGGTGTGGATGGCCTACAGGATGTGGCGTGGGTGAGGAATCGGTACATGGGGTTGGGCGGTAATTTGACCGTGCGAGAATATGCGCAAATTGATTGATCGAGGCACGGAGGCACGAAGGGGGGAGTTGTTGCAGTGAACCGTGAGCTTGCGAATGCCCTTTCGATTGCAGATTGACCAATCAGGAAACGGAAGAATGAAATCGTCGCGGACAAACCCCCGACCCACAACCCTTCGTGCCTTCGTGCCTATCCCCTCATGTTTACGCCCGCGCCACATCATGTGCTAGCGCGACTGCAAATCACAGCGATCTTCCTGCCCGATTCGCGCCTCGGTCCCCGCAAGGAGGCGCGAGATGTTGCTGCGATGGCGGACGATGACCAGAACGGCCATTAACGTCGTCACGATGAGGAACGGAATCGTGTCGGCTGCAGTCGACGAAACGATCACCGACGTCAACCACACGTAGCACGGCAAAACGAATGCCGCCACAACACTGGCCAGGCTGATTTGGCGGAAGATCCCGGCGACCAGCAACCACGTGGCCACGGCCGCCACGGTGGGGACCGTGAGCAGCGGCCAGAATCCCAGCAGCACTCCAAGCCCTGTTGCCACCCCTTTGCCACCATTAAATCGAAGCCACACCGGATAGATGTGCCCGACGACCGCTGCCGTCGCCACGGCGAGCCAACACCAGACCTGGTCGGCGGGCACCGTCGTCGCTGTGACGCCCATGGCCGGACCGCTGACCGCCACGGGGACCAACCCCTTGACCGCGTCAAGGACCAGACACAGCGCGCCCCAACCTCTACCCAGCTCCCGCCCGACATTGCTCGCTCCAACGTTGCCGCTTCCGACTCGGCGAATGTCAATACCATGCGCCCGACCGATGAACCAGGCCACCGGGACCGAACCGCACAAGTAACCGGCAAGTACCCATAGTGCCCAGAACCAGACCATGGCGGCATCGTATCAACGATGTGGCCGTCATTTACAGTCCGTGGCGACGCGATTATGATTCTGGCATGTCCTGTTTGATGTTTCTGGTTGCCCAGATCCTGCCGGTCATGGCTCAGGCGGCGGCGGTCGCCGAGCAGGAGATCCCCGACGTCAAGCCGGATAAACCGTGGCTGGCGATCCTGATCGCGGTGGTGCTGGCCGTGGGCGCCACGGCGGCCTCGGTCATGACCCCCAAACGGACGCACCAGGATTAACCCGCATTCCTCACGAGTTTCACCGCCCAGCGGTCGAGTATCGAACACCCCGCCTCAAATCCCACCACCGCTGGCCTCTACACGACCGAGCGGCGAAACTCATGAGAAATGCAGGTTTATGGATCACCGTCCGACCCCGAGATAAATTACAAAGGGAACCCGCGATGAAGAGAAACTCGTTGGGCGCGTTCATCGCCCTGAATGTCGCGCTGCTCGTCGCGCTGCTGGTGGTGCTCGTATTGCCGGGCCGCACGGCGCAGGCCCAGCGCGGACGGGGGCGCGGAGATTACACCATGATTTCCGGTCGCGTGACCGGGCGTGAGAACCAGGCCGGCATCTACCTTGTGGAACTGAAATCTGCCCGCATGGTCGCCTTGCTGTTCGATTCGCGCACCAAACGGCTGGAGAAGATCGCGGGGCGAAGATTAGCCGACGACCTCAATAGCAACCGCTGATCAGACGCCCGGCGTTACAATAGGAGGCCAGACATGGATCGTACGACACTTTGCCGATACAGCCTGACCGCGTCAGCGTTCGTGCTCAGCGGGCTGCTGCTGATGGCCATCTATTTTCGCGGTGGCCTCGACGCGCCGGCCCAGGGTGATTTGATCGTCACTAAAGACACGTTCACAATCATGACTGCCCGCACGCGCTCGGATGAAGAGGCGGTCTTCGTCCTCGACAGCCTCGATGAGCAGTTGTTGATCTACACACTCGATCTGAAGGGCACCGGAGGTCGACTCAACCTTCTGCTTCGGCAGGATCTGCGAGAGCTGTTCCGTTGATCACCCTGCGACGACGCGACACCTTCGTGTTTCATCGTCGGTCGCCGGCACTGCCTCGATCTTTACCATGACGGAACAAAACGATCAAAGCGTGACGGACCTGATCTCGCGGCTGGCCGCCGACGTGCTGGCGGGAAGGCTGATCAATCGCGACGAGGCACGGAAGCTTACCGAGGCGCGGGGTGATGATCTGTACGACCTTTTCTATTGGGCGAACAAGATCCGAATCCGGTTCGTCGGCCGCCACGTCAAGTTCTGCTCCATCGTGGCGGCCAAGGTCGGCAACTGTTCTGAAGACTGCGCGTTCTGCTCTCAGTCGGGGCACTTCAAGACCGACGTGTCTCCCGGCAAGCTGAGCGTCGAGCAGATGGAGTCGGCCGCCGAACAGGCCGTCGACAACGGGGCCAGCAGTTTTGGCATTGTGAATTCCGGCCGCGGGCCGACCGACGCCGAGTTGGACTGGCTCGAACCGTTTTTCGAAAAAGCCGCGGCCGAAGGCCGTGTTCGGCCCTGCGCCACTCTGGGGGAGTTGACGCCGCAGCAGGCAGCGCGTCTGCGGTCGATGGGCGTCTTGCGGATCAATCACAACCTGGAAACGAGCAGAAGGCACTACCCCAGCATCGTCACGACACACACCTACGACGACCGTGTCCGCACGATCCAGGCGGCCAGGGCCGCCGGACTGTCGATCTGTTCCGGCGGCATCTTTGGAATGGGCGAGAACTGGGAAGATCGGATCGACGTCGCCCTTGAGTTGCGCGAACTGGGTGCCGATGTCGTACCGATAAACTTCCTCAATCGGATCGACGGCACGCCGCTGCACGCGCGGTGCGAAGACCTGCACCCCACCGAAGCCCTCAAGATCATCGCGCTTTATCGATTCATCCTTCCGGACCGGGAGTTGAAGATCGCGGGTGGACGCGAAGTGGTCCTGCGCGATCTGCAGAGCTGGATCTTTTTTGCCGGCGCGAGCAGCTTCCTGATCGGAAACTATCTGACCACGTTCGGCCGAAGCCCCGATGACGATCATCAGATGTTGCGCGATCTCGATCTGACCTTCACGACGTTCGACGAGGTCGAACACGAGGTTCCGCTTCAGACGGCGTCGGGCCCACTCCATGCCGCTGCCGGCACACCCCTGCCGGTGGTGCAGGCGTGAGACGGATCACTCGCCCCGCAGGAGAATCGAAAATGAAAATCGGTTGGGCGCTGTGCATTGTGGCCGCGGCAACGGCTTCCCTGTCGTTTGCAACCTTGGGCGCACCGCAGGCCGATGCGACAGGTCCGGGGATCGACCCGATCACCGGTAACCTGCCGACCTTTGCCCAGATGTTCTATTTCAGCCCCGTCATCAACGGCATCATCGCGTGCCTCAGCATATTCGCGGTGCTGTTGTTCATCTTTTTTCTCATGACGATCAGCACGACCAGCATGGCCCCACCCTCGTTCGTCGACGCCGTCACCAAGATGGTGATCAGCCGGGAGTACGAAGACGCGACGCGGTTCTGCCGTAACCACTCGCACGTGTTCGCAGCGACCATTATTCAACGTTGCGTGGAGAACGCGGCCAAACCGCATTCCCTGATCATGAACATGATCGACGTCGAGGGGCGTCGAAAGGCGGACCTGGTCTGGAACCGCATCAGTTATCTCGCCGACCTGTCGAACGTGGCTCCCATGCTCGGATTGCTCGGGACGGTGATGGGAATGCTCAAGGCGTTTTTCAGTCTGGAAGGTGAAACCGGCACGATCAACTCCATGGCCCTTTCCGGCAGCATCGGTGAGGCGATGACCACCACCCTGGCCGGCCTCGCCCTAGCCATTCTGGCGTTGATTTTCTACGCGATCATCAAGTCGCGCGTGACCCACTCGCTGGCCACGGTGGAGCAACTGGTGCACTCGATCGCCGACCACATCAAACGCGAGGGCAACGGAGGCGGAGGTGCGCGATGAGCTTCGCCGCGTCCACACGGTCACGCAGCGCTCCAATCCTGCCCATGGCCGCGATGGTCGACATTCTCTTTCTGCTGCTGGTGTTCTTCGTCACGGCATCGTCCCTGCGCGACCA
>CAUZBA010000287.1:0-4705 GCA_963577635.1 Phycisphaerae bacterium | reverse complement strand
CTGCATTTTCGATTCGCGCGCAGTTCGGGGCCGGGTGGGCAAAACGTCAACAAGCTGAACACGAAGGCGATGCTCCATGTCGACCTGGCACCCCTGTGCGAGGTGATCGGCCCTGCCGCCATGGGGCGTCTTCGCCGGCTTGCCGCCCGGCAAATGACCGCGGCGCACCTGGTCATCACCAGCGAAGAGCACCGATCGCAACTAGCGAACCGCCGCGCGTGCCTCGAGAAGCTCAGAACGCTGGTCGCACGTGCCCGAACTCGCTCCAAGCCGCGCAAGGTCACGCGCCCGGGTGCTGCTTCAGTCGAGCGGCGGCTTAAGGCCAAGCAGCACCGCGCGCGGATTAAGCATTCGCGGCGGCGCGGCGTGATCGAGGAGTGACGCGGGATCGACACGCGCGAGTTATTGGACGCAGCGCTAGGCACGAATCCGTTAAAAATAATTTCGTGTTCCGTGGCGTTTGGCGCTTCACTTGCCGAGAAACGGTGCTACATTTCTCCTGAGGGACAAGGAAACGGATGCCGCTGGAACCAACGCACCGCAACCCGGATGCCACGGGTCGTCGCGTCGTGGCCCCGTCGCGTGCGCGGCGAAGCCGTGCGCGTTCGCAACCACAAACTCAGCCCGCCCAGGGACTTCGCCTGGTCGGACGCGGCCCGGCCGCCCGCGATTTGCGGAGCACGGCGGCAGGCTTAGAGCCCGTTGGCGTTCCCATCAATGACGCGAGCGATCCGCGATGGGTTCTGGCTGTGCACGCCGCTGAAGCGCTGGAGGGCGCACTGCTTGCTCCCGAGAAGCGGGAGCGACTCCTGCTTCTCGGTCGCGCGCTGGGTCTGACACCCTTCGACGCCAATCTGGTGATCGCCGTCGTGCAGGATCAGGCTCGTCGCGGGCATCGACCCCATTCGTGTCCACATGCGGGCAAGGCGCAGCTCTCGATCATCGGCACGCGCGGCCTCAGTTCCCTGTGGCGCCATCGCCGCGCGGTGAGAACCGCGTGGCTGGTGACCCTTCTGATTGCGCTGGAAGCGGTACTCATCTGGTGGTATGCCTGATTAGAATGCGTCCATGGCCGCGCCGCGGACGGTTCTCCACGTGGACATGGACGCATTCTTCGCGGCCATCGAACAGCTTGATCAACCGAAGCTGCGCGGTCGACCGGTTCTCGTCGGTCATGACGGTCCGAGGGGCGTGGTGACGACGGCGTCGTATGAGGCTCGACCGTTCGGGTGCCACTCAGCGCAGCCGATGGCCGTCGCCCGCAGACTCTGCACCGATGCGATCGTCGTTCCGGTGCGAATGCAACGCTACCGTGAGGTGTCCCAGCGGCTGTTCGCCATTCTGGATCGCTTCGCCCCTCTGGTGGAGCCGCTCAGCATCGACGAGGCGTTTCTTGACGTGACCGGGAGTGAACGCCTGTTCGGCCCGCCCCGCGTGCTAGCCTGTGAGTTGAGGCGGTGCGTTGCGGCCGAACTTAAGCTGACGGCATCGATTGGCATTGCGCCGAACAAGTTTCTTGCGAAATTGGCCTCCGATCTCGACAAGCCCGATGGCTTGACGCAGATCACGCAGGATAATGTCGATGAACTGTTGCCGCGCCTGGCCGTCACTCACATCTGGGGAATCGGACCCGCCACTGCGGCGAGGCTGGAGGCGGAGGGCGTTGTAACTATTGGCGATCTGCGTGGTTTGGCGTTGCCGCAAATGCGGCGCATGTTCGGTGCCGAGGCCGAGCGCTTCTACAGACTTGCGCGCGGTCAGGACAGTCGGCCCGTCACGCCCGACAGACGGGCAAGGAGTATCGGGCACGAGTGCACGTTCGAAGTAGACGTCGCCGATGTGGACCACGTACGTCGCATTCTTCTGGACCAGGTCGAGGCGGTCTCGCGGCGTGTCCGCAAGCACGGTTTGCGCGCCCGGGGCGTGTCGGTCAAGATCCGCTTCGGTGAGTTCCAGACGATCAGCCGATCGACGACGCTCGAGACCCCGACGGACACCACATCGGATCTATGGCGGTCGGCCCGGGACCTTTTTGACCGGTGGGCCGGTCGTTCCTTTCAGCCCGTTCGTCTGGTCGGCGTGGCCGCGACTCGGCTCTGCTCGGATTCGGCGCAGCTCGAGCTCTACGAAGGCCCCGTCTCACGGCATCACCGCGTGGATGAAGCGTCCGATCGAATCGTCGAACGGTTCGGCCGCGGCGCGATCAGGCGCGGAGGAACACTGAAACCCGATCCGCGTTGATGTGACATCGGAGTTTTTACCACAACGAGATTCCCACCGACTGGTGATAGAGGCGCACGGCGAGGGCGCGGTGTTGCGCAACCTCGCGCCCGTATTCCATGGCCTTGCGCGGCTGGCCGCTGGTCTTCGCCATCTGTTTCAAGACGTCACACACCGAGATCAGGCTGTTCAGCTGCAGGGCACGGCCGAAACGTTCGCCGCTGTAGACGACAGCGCTGAGCCGGGTTCTCTGGGTTTCGAAAAAACGCTGTACCTCATCTGATTGATTCAGACTTCTGCCGGTGGCGAGGATGAACGCATGCACGATCGGGGCGCTGCGACCGGTATCGGCGGCCATGAGCATTTCGAGGCCTTTGCGACGATTGTCAGGGCTCTGCGATGTGCAGAGCCGGATCCCAACCGACACGGATCGCATCTGTTCGTCCGGATAGTGATACTGATTGACATGGTCGTCGGCGTGCTCCGAGGCGTCGGGGGTGAGCAGGAGGATCCAATCGCCGCTGACGCAGACCGGCATCCACTTACCGGTTCGCATCAGCAACTGCAATACGTTCTTGGATGTGGCGGGCTTCAGCAATACCAGGTTCACTCGGTGATGATTCAGCAACTGGTCGATCAGGGCCACGTTGCGGCTGACCGAAGCCTCCAGGCGCATGATGCGCCGGTAGTTCCTGTAGTGTTGAATGTCGTACGCGTTCTGGCAGCGCCCGTCGATGAAGACCTGGCACGGCGTCTCCCCGGTCTGTGGGTCGACCGGCTGGTGCAGGGCGATGTAGCCGCCGTCCGACCATTGATTTAGAATCAGCCCTTCGATCCGGTTGGCGTTGAGGAATTGAACCACGCCGATGGGCTGGCTGGTCACACCGACCATGCGGTCAAAAACCGTTGATTGGACCCCGTCGAGCGGTGAACGCACGTAGACCGTCGAGATGGTGATCGCCCCGACGAGCGCGATCGGCAGTGCGGCGACAAACGGCACCGCGGCCACGGCGACGCGCAGTTTGGGTGCGATCTCGGTCGCATCGGCGTTAGTGTTCGTGCGACGCAGACGTCGGACCATACCCAGAGCCTCCTGGGCCTTCGACGCCAGAACGGGTGCCACGACGATCGCTGCAACGAATATGAAACGTCTGGATTGAAATGACATGACCACGGTCACGACGACGACGGCGAGGTAAGCCAGATCGAGTGGAGGCAACGTCGCGGTGTCGGTTTTCGACGATCGGCTGCGGTGGGGGATGCGGCCCGGTCGTTCCGCCACGATGCGCAGCGCCAACCACGTAACCAGAACGATTGCGGCAGTACCGATCAGGTACAGGTATGGCGTCGAATTGCCAAACCCGCGCGGGTTACTGATCGGAAGCCATTCCAGGAGCGACCGCCAGAGTCTGGCGTCCTCACCGAGCGTCACGTGCAGAAAGTGGAATAGGTTTTCCTGCCCGAAGGGGCTGAAGGTGGCGGGGATCGCGATCACCGCAGCGAGACCCGCAAACAGAAATGTGTATTGGCGCCACGTGATTCGAAGAATCACATGGGGCCAGCGGGCGGCAAGCCGCTGTTGGGCCAGATACGCGCCCACGAGGATGCAAAACACCATTACCGCGTAGATGAACCCGCCATGCACGTTCGACCAGACGAGCATCAGCGGTGCCAGCCACCCGAGGGCACCATGGCGGCCCCGCAGCCAACGCGCCAGAATCAGAAACATGATCGCGACGCACAGGACCGACACGAGGTTGGGCCGTATATCGAGAAATGATCGGCTCACCAGGATGCCCCAGGCGGCGGCGAGCGCGGCCGTCACAGGATGGGCGCCCAGCGCGATCCCGGTCCAGAACATGACTGCCGTGATGAGCACGGTGACGACGAGCTTGAATCCGACGATAGCGCTGCCGCCGCCGAGCCGGTCGATACCGTACAGCGTCAGGTGGCCCAGCCAGTTTTGATTCACCCAGCCGACGTTGCGCGGTCTGTCCTTCCACGAGGTTCGAAACAGGCTGAGAAAGTCGTCGCGCGCGCCGGTGCGTCTTTCATTAGGTGTGTAGGCAGCTTGCTTGCTGACGTGGATGCCGACGAGGTCCAGCAGCCTCATCTGCCAGGTGCGGTGGGGATGCTCCTTTGCCCACGGGCCGACCATCGAGCGGCCCGATGAAATCGCGATCAGCGTGTCACCGCCGCCGATGGGCAAGTCGGCACTGTGGACCGAGGCGCAGACGAGCAGCAAGAGGGATCCGACGCGCACCCGCCAGGGAGTGGCCGCTCGTATTGACGTCGTTGGCGTCATGCCTACCAGACATATCCCAGACTCTTGAGTTGTTCAATCGATTGCGTGGTCATTCGACCGCTTGCGGCATCCGGCGCTTCGGTCTGAATAAACTGACTGACCAGATCATTGAGAGCCGTAATCGCCGGCGTCGGTGTTCCCTCGATCGCCCGCAGCTCGCCTGGATCCTCGATCAGGTCG
>CAUZBA010000286.1:0-4756 GCA_963577635.1 Phycisphaerae bacterium | reverse complement strand
GTGTAGGGACGGTCGTCGCGCTTGCCGTTTTCTTTGAGCCACTCTTGCAGGGCCGTGGTCAGCAACTCCCGACCGGTCGTGTGTGTCGTGGCGCCCCTGATCGTGACCACGAGCGACGGCGGAGGATAGCGCACCCCCGTGGCGGTGCCCGATTCGGCGCTTTCGTCCAGCGAATCCTCGTCATCTTCATCCGCTCTCGGCGGGTTCCAGGGATCAAACTTTTCGATTTTGGTACCGACCGATCGTACCGGTCCCAGCCCGCCCATGGCGCCGTGCAACCCCGTGCCCTCCTGCCGGCCCTGATAACTGTAGACGTATTCGCTTTTGATCGAGTAGAGGTGCACCCTGCGGCGATCACCGCGCGGAATCGACTGAATGCGATCGTACACCGGTTTGAACAACTCCGGTTGCGGATTCATGGTGATCAGGCCCAGGTAGATATCGTTCAGGGCCTTGGGCCATACCTCGCGATAGTCCGGGATTCGCTGCAGGTTCTCGATCTGCTCGCGGCTGTCATTGACCTCGATGTCCTCCCAGGCCTTCCGCAACGCTTCTCCTCGCTGAACCACGTCGTCAACAACGGGGGCGTAGGCCGACTCGCTGCTTTCGACCGCTTTACGATCCGACCACAGCCTGGCACCCGCGGCGGCCGTGGCCGCAACGAGCAGTGCCGCGGCCGCACCGATCCATGGTTGCTTGCTGCGCCACAGGCGCTGTTTGAGAATGTGCTTGGGCAGGATGTTGGCGCTGACCTTCTCCTGGCCCAGGCCCTGCAGGGCCAGGCCATAAGCAGTGGCCAGGTTCAGCGCGTGGTTTGAAAGGTCGGACGCCCGTTTGCCTTCTACCGTCAATCGCCGAAAACCGTCGGGTCGAATCACCTCGATCTGAAGCTGCTGCTTGAGGAACTTGCGCAGCCCCGGCAGACGGAACGTCGAGCCCAGACCAATCAATTGCGTCAGGTTGGCGTTGCGGTTCAGGCTCTGGTAGTAGCCGAGCGAACGCTGGATTTCCTGAACCAGATCGGCGAACACGGGGCGCATCGCGACATAGATCTGTCGGGCGTACTTGCTCGTGGCCGCTTCGCGTTTGAGCTTCTCGGCCTTGGGGAATCCAAGCTTGAACGACCGCACCAGCGCCTCGGTGAAGTTGTTGCCGCCCAGCGGCAGCGTACGGATCCAGGTGTGTCCCTCTTCGGCAACGACCACGTCGGTGCTGGTCGTACCGATGTCCATTAATATCGTTCCCGGCGCATCGGACTTCAGGTCCATGTCGTGGGCCAGGGCGTTGTAGACCGCAAGAGGCGAGAGCGTCAGGCCGTCAACGCTGATCCCGGCGGCACGGTAGTTGTCGAGGAAATCCATGACCCGTTCGCGCATGATCGCGAAGATGCCCACCTCCACGTCGGGCGAATCGGCCTGCTCGAAGACCTGGTAATCCCATTCGACCTGTTCGATCGGGAAGGGGATCTGCTGGACGGCCTCGAACTTGACGATGTCCGGGATTTTCTTCGGGTCGACCGGGGGCAGCTTCGCGAATCGGGCGAAGGCCATGTGGCCGGCCACCGACACCATGATCGTGCTGCGAGACACGTCGTGCCGCTGGACGAACTGTCCGAGGTTGACCTGGATCGCCTCAACCACATCCAGGTCTGGAGTGGTCAGAATCTGCTTGAAGGGCAGCACATCGAAATCGGCCAGTGTGATCTGCGAACCCTCGCGAATCAGGCGCATGGCCTTGATCGCGTTGGCCCCGACTTCGATGCCCCAGCAATCGTTCTTCTTGGACATGTCGTACTCCTGGCCGCACCTGCCGGCCGTTCAGGACGCGATCCTTGCACCCGCACGTCGCAACTTCCAGAGGGAAAGGCTCCCCACCGGCAGCTGCCTGCATGGACTCTTTTTTTCGATGAACGATGAAATAATTCAGGCTGGTTTCTAGCAGGATCGTTCGGGGGGGCATTCGGCCGGAGCAGTCGAAGTCCCACTCCAGTACATTTAATTGGGGCGGACCGCCTAGGTCAAGCCGTCGGCCGCAAAAGGCCCGCCGTGTCCACTCCTGGGCCGGATGACGGCCGATCCGCGGCCGGCGAATCACCGAAACGCGATAATCGGGACGAGTTCGTCGCAAATCCGCGATAATGATCTGGATGCACCCCCGCCGGGTGCCAGCCAGAAAGGGGCCGTAGCTCAATTGGGAGAGCGCTGCGTTCGCAATGCAGAGGTTGGCGGTTCGATCCCGCTCGGCTCCATGAAAAGCTCAACACGGGTCCACGAGCGGCCCGGTCCTGGGTCCTATGATTTCTGGATCAAGGTCGAAAATGTTTGCCGGGCGTCGCTCGGTTCGATGAATCCCATATGGCGCGTGACGGAGGCCAGGGCGGTCGTGTGCCGCGATGTGGCGGCTGACTGATCGCGTTTCAATTGAGCGTTGCCAGCACCGCGGCCCCACAGCTTCTGCGATCCGCGGGATCGCCAGCATGTCGGAAGGCCGATCCGGGTGGCAGCCCCTGACAGAGCAGGTGCAGCGATGGCTAAAGCACAATCGCAGCGCGACTTGCTACGACGCATCACGTTCGTAGGAACCTATCTCCCCCGACGGTGCGGGATCGCCACATTCACCGCGGACCTCGCCGAGTACGTTGCGACGACCTGCCCGCGGGGTGAAGTCTGGACGGTGGCGATGAACGATCGCCCCGAGGGGTACCGGTACCCGCATCGCGTCAAGTTTGAGATCAATGACAATCGCCCCGCGGACTACGGGCTGGCGGCCGATTTTCTCAACACCAGCCAGGTGGACCTGGTCTGCCTGCAGCACGAGTACGGCATCTTCGGCGGCCCCGACGGCAATCGGATTCTGAAACTCCTGGAGAGCCTGCGGATGCCCGTCGTAACGACGCTGCACACGGTCCTACGGAAACCCACCGCGGGGCAGCGGCAGACGATGATGCAATTGGCCGACCGGTCCGAACGGCTGGTGGTTATGGCGGACAAGGCGGTCGGGTTTCTCCGAGAGTGCTACGAGATACCGGAATCCAAGATCGTTCACATTCCGCACGGAATTCCCGACATTCCGTTCATCGATCCGAATTACTACCGCGAACAGTTCGGCATCGAAGGCAGGAAGGTGATCCTCACGTTCGGTCTGCTGGGACCCAACAAGGGGATCGAAACCATGATCGATGCGATGCCGGACATCGTCGCAAAGCATCCGGAGGCGGTTTACATTGTCCTTGGGGCCACGCACCCGCACGTGCAGGCCACCTTCGGCGAAGACTATCGAACGACCCTTCAGCAGCGGGCGGCGCGGCGCGGCGTCAGCGACCACGTCGTCTTCCATAATCGTTTCGTCGATACCAAGGAACTTTGCGAGTTTCTCGGGGCCGCCGATGTCTATGTGACGCCGTACCTGGGCGAGGCGCAGATTGTTTCGGGCTCGCTGGCCTACGCGCTCGGTGCGGGCAACGCCGTGGTGTCCACTCCCTACTGGTACGCCCAGGAACTGCTCGCCGACGGTCGCGGCCGACTCGTGCCGTTCCAGGATCCGGGCGCCCTTGCCGCCACAGTCGTGGAACTGTTTGACAACGAGGTCGAGCGCCACGCGGTGCGGAAGCGGGCGTATCAATTCACGCGCGGTTTCGTCTGGCCTCAGGTCGCCGGTCGGTATGTCGAGCTGTTCGGCGAGGTCGTGAGCAAGCGATCGCAAACGCGGCGGACCAGGGCGATGGCGAAGCGCGTCACGGCGCAGAAACCGGAACTGCCCGAGATCAAGCTCGATCACCTCCACGCGATGACGGACGACACCACCATCCTTCAACATGCCAAAGGAGTCGTGCCGAATCTCGAGCATGGGTACACCACGGACGACACGGCCAGGGCCCTGATCGTCGCGCTCACGGCCAGGGACTTCGTGCCCAGCGGCAGCGGCTGCTCGGCACTGGTGCAGCGCTACCTCGCGTTCCTCAACTACGCGTTCAACGCCAAGGAAGGTCGGTTTCGCAATTTCATGAGCTTCGAGCGTCGATGGCTGGAGGATACCGGCTCGGAGGATTCGCACGGGCGCACCCTCTGGTCGCTGGGCGAGGCGGTGGCCCGATCCGAGCGGCGCGGCCACTCGATGGTGGCCCTCCAGCTGTTTCACGCGGCGCTGCCCGTGGTTCCGTCGTTATCGTCACCGCGGGCCTGGGCCTACAGTCTGATCGGAATGCACGCGTACCTGCGCCGGTTCGGCGGCGACACCGAGGTCAAGCGGGTCCGGGCGAAGCTGTCCGAGAAGCTGATGGACCTCTACCAGAACACCGCCACCGACCAGTGGCCCTGGCCCGAGAACATCCTGACCTACGACAATGCCCGCCTGCCACATGCGCTGCTTCTTTGCGGTCAGTGGATGTTCGACGCGGGCATGGTTGACCTGGCACTGCGGTCACTGGGATGGCTCGTCGAACTTCAGACCGCTCGAGAGGGTCACTTCAGTCCCGTCGGCTGCCACGGCTGGTACCCTAGGGGCGGCAAGAAGGCCCGATTCGACCAACAGCCCGTGGAGGCCAACGCCACAATCGAGGCGTGCCTCGAGGCCTATCGGGTCACCCGGGACGGCAAGTGGGTCGACCGGGCATTTCGCATCTTCAACTGGTTTCTCGGGGACAATGACCTGCGCATCCCCGTGTACGACCCGACAACCGGCGGCTGCCACGACGGCCTGCACGCTCAGGGCGTCAACGAGAACCAGGGCGCCGAATCGCTGGTCACCTGGCTCATGT
>CAUZBA010000285.1:0-4766 GCA_963577635.1 Phycisphaerae bacterium | reverse complement strand
CGACATGAGATTATCCTTCGTTTGGAGCGGTTTCGCTTCGCGGACCTTCGGTTTCACTTCCGCTGTAGCGCCCTGGGCTGGCTGCAGCCGCGCCTGGCTTTGTTCCGCCAGTACTGGCGGACATCGACGACCCGCAGCGGGGTCACCTGCTTCGCCCTCCGCGCCAGGCTTGCTTCGCCGACGCTCAGAACGCTACATCGAAAGCGAAAACGCTCTAGCCGACAGCCCATTGTACCGCGGCAACTGCCGCCTATCGCGCATTGCCGCGGTCGGGCGCTGCGTCCAGCCGCGCTTCAACCCTGCCGGCGGCGATGCGCGCCCGATAGGTGCGCACGGCGATCTGAGGCGCGTCGGGGCAGCGGCCCGACTGCAATTCAAAAGCCCAACCGTGCCACGGACAGATCACACAACCGTCCGACATCGCACCGCCGGCCAGAGCCCCTCCCGCGTGCGGACATCGGTTCTCCATGACGAACACCTGGGCCGCATCCGGTCGCAACACGGCCAGGCCCCGGTCGTCACGCTCGACGTAGAGTCCCTGGCCCGGCTCGACCTCTTCGAGGGCGCACAGGTCGATCCACCCGCGGTCGGCAGCCTCTTGGGCTTGTATTGAACCCATTGGTTAACATGATAACCCTGGCGGCGCGGTGGGTTCGGCGCCGGACTGCTCTGTTTCGCGTCCTAGGATTCCGACGGTTCGGCGCAGCAGCGCAACCGGGATCACTTCATAGAGGAGGACCAAGCCGATGGTCACCGCCACTGCGACATCGAACGTACACGAGCTGCTGGGCAAGGACGCCGACGACCTTCTTTCCTACAAGGCAAGAGGATTCGCGAAGAACACGCTTCACCTTCCTGGGCCGGACTTCGTGGAACGCGTCCTGGCCGGCACCGACCGGCCGCCCGCCGTCTTACGCCACTTCCAGCAGATCCTCAATGGCGGACGCCTTGGCGGCACGGGGTACGTATCGATCCTCCCCGTCGATCAGGGCATCGAGCACTCCGCGGGGGCGAGCTTCGCGCCCAACCCGGCCTACTTCGACCCGCAGAACATCGTCGAGCTTGCGATCGAGGGCGGCTGCAACGCCGTCGCATCGACGCTGGGCGTTCTGGGTTCCTGCTCGCGCAAGTACGCTCACAAGATTCCGTTCCTGGTCAAGATCAACCACAGCGAGCTGCTGACCTATCCGAACCGTTTCGACCAGGTGATGTTTGCACGGGTCAAGCAGGCCTTCGACCTCGGCGCGGTCGCCGTCGGGGCGACGATCTACTTCGGCTCCGACTCTGCCTCGCGGCAGCTACAAGAAACTTCCGTCGCCTTTCAGGCGGCGCACGAACTGGGCATGGTCACCGTGCTCTGGTGCTACCTGCGCAACAACGCCTTTAAGAAGGACGGCACCGACTACCACGCCGCGGCCGACCTGACCGGCCAGGCCAACCATCTCGGCGTCACCATCGAGGCCGACATCATCAAGCAGAAGCTCGCGGAGACGAACGGTGGGTTCAAGGCGCTGAAGTTCGGTAAGACCCACGACAAGGTGTACAGCGAGTTGACGCCGGACGACCATCCCATCGAGCTGTGCCGCTACCAGGTGGCCAGCTGTTACATGGGGCGCTCGCCGCTGATCAACTCCGGCGGCGCGTCCGGAAGCAACGATTTCGCCGATGCGGCGCGGACCGCCGTGATCAACAAGCGCGCCGGCGGCTTTGGCCTGATCAGCGGCAGAAAGGCGTTCCAGCGCCCGATGGGCGAGGGAATCAAGCTGCTGAACACGATTCAGGACGTCTTCCTGGACAGTCAGATTACGGTTGCGTGAGCGCAAGAGAGCCACAGAGCATGAGAGCGAAAGAGCATGAGAGCAGGAAATAGGAGGAGGCGGACCACTTTCCTGCTTTCCTGTTCTTCCGCTTTTCTGCTCTCCAATCCCGTAATCCGGATCCCCCATGCCCCTATCCATCTGCGTGTACTGTGCGTCCAGTGACGCGATAGACGGCGCGTTCTTCGATGCGGCCAGGCAACTCGGCGGCCTGATCGGGCGCGGCGGGCACACGCTGATCTATGGAGGCGGCTGCATCGGCCTGATGGGCGCCCTGGCGCTGGCCGTGCACGAACACGGCGGGCGCGTCGTCGGCGTGATCCCCAAGTCCATGGTCGACAAAGAGTACGCCTACCGCGATGCCGACGAGCTGATCGTGACCGACGACATCCGGCAGCGCAAGGCGATCATGGACCGACGCGCCGATGCGTTCGTCGCCCTGCCCGGCGGATTCGGCACGCTGGAGGAGCTCGTCGAGGTCCTGGCCCACCGTCAATTGCGCACGCACGACCGGCCCGTGGTGATCGTGAACAGCAACGGCTTTTACGACCCGTTGCTGTCGCTGTTCGAACACTTCATCGAGCAGCGTTTCGCCAAACCACGCCACCGCGAGAGCTACCACGTGGCCGCCGATCCCGCCGGCGCGCTGTCATTCCTGGAAACGTGATCCGTTGCGCCTGCGATGAAGCTCCGCAACACCGCAACACCGCAACATTGATTATGCTGCGGCACGTGGCGGACACCTGGCCTGCGATCGTTTCTCTCGAATAGACCAATGGCTTCATCGCCTCCACCGCAGCGTTTGCTGACGCCGGGGCCCACGCAGGTCCCCGAGCCTGTACTGCGCGCGATGGCGATGCCTCTGATCCACCACCGCACTGGTGCCTTCCGAGAGCTTTTCGCCGACGTGCGCCTCCGCCTGGCGCGCGTCTTCCGCACGCGCCATCCCGTCCTGGTCATTTCGGGTTCGGGTACGACGGCCTTCGAAGCGGCGCAGGCATCGTTGATCGACCCCGGCCAGACCGCGATCACCTGTGCCAGCGGCAAGTTCGGTGAACGATGGCAGGAGGTTTACGAAGCCATCGGCGTCGATCAGGTGCGCATCGACGTCCCCTGGGGCCGAGCGGTGCAAGCCGATCAGGTGGCCGCTGCCCTCGATGGGCATCGCGACGCCCGGGTCGTCACCGTGGTGCACAGCGAGACGTCAACGGCGACGGTCTGCGATCTGAAGGCGATCGCCGCGATCGTGGGGCGGACCGACGCCCTGCTCATCGCGGACGGCATCACGTCGGTTGGCGCGATGCCCGTCGAAATGGACCAGTGGGGCGTTGACGTTCTGGTGTGCGGTTCGCAGAAAGCGCTGATGCTGACGCCGGGCCTCGGCTACGTGGCTCTCGGCGAGCGGGCCCTTGAACGGCTGGCGCAAACAAAAGGCTGCCCTCAGTACCACCTCGACCTGCGCCGTTGGCTGGACGCAGCCAGGAAAGACGACACGCCGTTCACCCCGCCGATCAGCCTCGTTCGCGGCCAGCACGCGGCCCTGGAATTGATCGAACGTGAAGGGATCGAAAACGTCTGGGCGCGCACGGCGAGCCTCGCCGCGGCCACACGTGCCGCCCTCAAGGCGATGCGGCTGCAGCCGGTCAGCGACGCACCCGCTGATTCGCTGAGCGGCGCCTTCTACCCGGCGACGCCGACCGGAGGCGTGGACGACGCGCGGTTTCGCGCGTCCCTGCGCGACAAGCACGGCATCCACATCGCCGGCGGTCAGGACGGCCGCCTCGGAAACTACGCGGGTCGCATCTTTCGCATCAGCCACATGGGCCACGTCAGCGCCGACGACACGCTCGCGGCGTTGGCGGCGATCGAGACGGAGCTGCGCGGCGCCGGCGCTTCGATTTATCCGGGCGTCGCCGTTGCGGCGGCGAGTGAATCGCTGGGCAGCGAAACGGCGGTATAGAACAAGGAGCTCCAGATCGACCGCATTCTTCACATGACGAACGGAGACGTCGCCGGGGAGCTTCTGGCCCGATCCGGCCTGCCCGGGGAAATACTCGTGTGGCGCGATGTCCTCTACGACGGGCCCCGGAATCCCGGGTGGCCGGACGATGACGCGATCCGCGCGCGTGCCCGGTTCCTGGCGCAGGCCACCGGTGGCGGTCTGAGCGAAGACGTGATTCTCGGCGGGCACAAAGATCGATACCGCAGGCTCGCGGCGGCCGCAGACCATGAGCGCATCGTCCTCTGGTTCGACGCCTGCCTTTTTGACCAGGCGATGCTGGCGCACCTGCTGGCCTGCCTTCGATTCAAGGGCGCACAGCGGGTGGATCTTCTACGTGTTGATGCGTTTCCCGGCATCGAGCCGTTCAACGGGCTTGGACAGCTTTCTGAAGAACAGCTGGCCTCGCTCTACGAGAATCGCCAGCCGGTCACAGCCGAGCAGTATGATTTCGCCGAAGTCGTGGACCGAGCGTTCGCGCTTCAGGACACTGCTGCATTGGCCAGGTTGTCCGAACTCGAAAGCGCACCGCTGCCATGGCTGCCCCCCGCGGTGGCGCGCTGGCTGTTGGAACAGCCCGACGCCGAGAGCGGCCTGGGGCGCCTCGAGCAGCTGGCAGTCGATGCCGTGCGTGCCGGCTGCGCGACGCCGGGCAAAATCTTTTCGACCGTGTCTACGAACGACACGCATCCGCAATTCTGGGGGGATACGACCCTCTGGGCGAAGATCAACTCGTTGGCAGATCACCAGCCACCGCTGGTGCGAATCGACGGGCCGGAACCAAGACTGCCGCAGTGGCCGGGCGGGACCGACCTGACGCGTTTCAGGATCACGGGCCTTCCGGCGTAGACACCGGTAATTCCCCTCTGCCGCCATGAGGTAAGTCTTGGGCATCCTGATCCTCCTGTCGGCGGCACTGGCAACGATTTTTTTCGTTGGCGCTGCGTTCA
>CAUZBA010000284.1:0-4772 GCA_963577635.1 Phycisphaerae bacterium | reverse complement strand
ACGAGAAATGAGCATGCTATAGACAAGCCTGGGGTACTTTTTCAGGGACGACTACATACAAACTTAACCCGCTCTATTCATCCTCATCCACGCGCTTATACGTCGCATCGACATGCCGCCGCGGCTCCGGCGGCGGTTCGGGCCCGACATTCATGACTTTGATGCGGTCGCGAAACGCCCGGATGATCCGTGCCGCAACCAGGCGCCGCACCGATGAGATCAGGAGGCCCAGGCCGACCGCGTCGGTCAGCACGCCGGGGGTGACCAGAAGGGCGCCGGCCACCAGGATGCACGCCGCCTGTACCATGGCGTCGGCGGGCAATTGGCCGCGGTTCAATTCCTCCTGGATGCGGCGCACCGTGCGCCAACCCTCGGCTCTGGCCATCGAAGCGCCCGCGATTCCGGTGAGCAGCACCAGGCCCACAGTCTGCAGCACGCCGATGTGGCCGCCGATCCAGATCAGCAGCGTTAGCTCAACGAGGGGCACGACCGTAAACAGCAGAAGCAGTTGCAGCAGCATGGGAGGGTTACATGTCAGGAAAACGAGATCCGTGTTCCCAGGTTCGCGGCTCGGGCCTGCTCGTAGATCGTCGCGGCGATCGTCGTGTCCTGGATGCCGATGCCCACGCCATCATATAAGGTGATCTGGTCATCGCTCTCACGGCCCGCGACGTCGCCGTTGATGACCTGGCCGAGTGATCCGGCGTAACAGTCCTTCGACAGTACGCCCTGTTCCACGGCCTGGCTCACTTCGCCGCGCTGCAGCGTGTGTTCAATAAAGTCGGCGAACAGCCGGCATCCTGGCAGCAACGCCATCTCGCACTCGATCTTGTCGTGGAGGTCCGCTCCCATACAGGACAAGTGCGATCCGGGCCTGATCCAGTCGGCCTTGATGATCGGCTCGCGGCTGTTCGTGGCCGTCACGATCACCTCCGCGCCGCGGCACGCGGTGCGGGCGTCGCTGACCTCCATGGGCACGCCGACGCGCGTCGATAGATCGTCAATGACCTGACGAGTCGCCTCGTTGCGCACGTCGAAGACGAAAATCTTCTCGAAATTGCGGACGGTGCTGACCGCCAGGAGGCAGTGACGACCGAGCTGACCTGCGCCGATCACGGCCAGTGTCGCGGCATCAGCGCGGGCCAGGTGGTTCGCGGCGACTGCGGCGGCGGACGCGGTGCGGTACATCGTCGGCAATGTTCCGTCGCAGATCATCAGAAGCTCACCGGTGTTCGGCCGGAACGCGGCGATCCAGCTGTTGGTCGTGGGCAGGCCGAGTTGCGGGTTGTCGGTGCGCTCCTGACCCAGCTTCATCGAAAGAATGTCCGACGCCGTCGTGTAGCCCGTGACGCAGGCGGCGATCGTGGCGCCCTCGGTGGGGATCGGGATATCGAAGACCGCCTTGGAGGGCAGGTAGTCGTTTCCCTTCTCGAATTCGCCCATGGCTTGCTCGATCGCGGGGATGGCCTTGGCGATGTCGATCTGCGAACTGATCTCGGCGCGGGTCAGAATGATTGTCGCCTCAGCCATGGCACCATCCTTTCGAATGCGGCGTCGATTGTTTCGACCGGCGTCGCATAGCTGATCCGCAGCGCGTTAGTGCACGATTCGCCGAAGGCGCCGCCCGGGATCGTGCAGACTCGGATCTCGTGGAGCATCCGCATCGCCAGGTCGAACCCGTCGGCACCCGCAGGCAGCGACGGCATGATGAAGAACGCGCCGCCGGGCCGGTAACCGGTCAGGTGCGGTGCCTCGTCCGTGAGTTGAACGACTCGATCCCGCCGCAGGCGGTACTGGTCGACCATCTGCTTGACGCAGCCCTGGTCGCCCTGCAGGGCTGCCACGCCCGCCCACTGCGCGGGGGTGCTCTCTGTGGCACTGATAAACATGTGGTAGCGCTGCAGCGCGACGATGTTTTCCCTGCTGGAAATCAACCAGCCCAGGCGCAGGCCGGCCATCGAGTAGGTCTTGGAGACGCTGCTGGCCATGATGACGTTGTCCAGCGAGGGCGCGCTGTTCAGGACGCTGGCGTAATCGCCGTCGTCGAGGACGAGCCGGTCGTATACCTCGTCGCTGATCAGGGCGATGCCCCTGCGGGTGGCTTCATCGCAGATCGCTTCGATCGATTGACGCCCATACACGGTGCCGGTCGGGTTGCCGGGCGAGTTGAGCATGACCGCGCAGGTGTCGGCATCCATCGCGTCGATGATCTGCTGCGGATCGACCTGGTACCCGTCGTCGGCCGTGGTTAGAATCGGGTGCGGTACGGCGCCAGCCATCGCGATGATGTGGGCCAGGACGAAGACGGGCTCGACATAGATCACCTTCATGCCCGGCTTGACCGCGCCCGACAGCGCCATATACATCGCCTGGCAGCAACCGGTCGTGATCAGGACGTTCTCGGGATCGAGCCTGAGCCCGTACAGGCGGTTGTAACACCCGGCGACCGCCGTGCGCAGCTCGGGCAGGCCTGCGTCCAGTTCGTAGCGGGTCTTTCCGGCGCGCAGCGCTTCGATGAACGCATCAATGATGTGCGGCGGCGTGGGGAAATCCGGCTGGCCGATGGACAAGTGGATCACGTCGTCCATCCCCGCGGCCGTATTGAACATTTCGCGGATCGGTGAGAAGGGAAGCGCTGCCAGCGATGGGTGCCAGTCGATGCCACAGGTCATGACGGCCGCCATCGTAGGGCCGATTCAGAGCGGTTTCAATCGAAATGTAGCGTCCTGAGCTGGCTGCAGCTGCGCCTGGCTTTGTCGTGCTGCATCGATGACCAGCAGCGGGGCCGCCTGCTTCGCCCCCCGCGTCAGGCTTGCTTCACCGACGCTCAAAACACTACGTTTGGAATGAAACCGCTCTAGCAGGCCGCTAAACAACCCAATTGGACCCCGTTAGATCAACCATGATTCGCGAGTCAAGCATCGATACCACGCTGCAATTGATGATTCGCAAGACGAAAGTAGTGTCTGAAAACACCTCTCGGAGCGTCATCGCGGGTTGCTTAGCGGCCTGCTAGAGGGTTGCAATGTGTATCGGGTACCTTCCGGAGATCAAGCCGGTCCGTCGAACAGTAGATACTACCTTGCCGCACCATTCGAACGAACGGGTACGGACCGCACCATGGGGGTCACCTCTGCCAACCACGTTGAACGTTCCGCCGAGGTCGAGTCGAGCAGACAACAGGCCGTCTGGGCGGCCATCGCCGACATCAGCCAGATCGCGACGCTGCCCGAGATCACGCTCAAGGTCATAAGACTGGTCAACGATCCGGAGTCGACCGCCTCGGCGCTGAGTGACGTGATCACGCACGATCCGGCCCTCGGTGCCCGAATCCTCAAGATCGTCAACTCCGGGTACTACGGGCTGCCGGGCGAGATCAGATCGATCAGCCAGGCGATCAGGCTCCTCGGTCTGAATGCGTTGAAAATCATTGCCATCGCCGCCAGCCTCGGGAAGCTGTTTCGTGGCGGCCAGATCTACCCGTCGTTCAACGCTCGTGACCTGTGGACCCACTGCATTGCCGTTGCGGCCGGTTCGAAAATATTGGCGCGGCGAATCGGCCTGCCCGGAACCGACGAGGCCTTTCTGGGTGGCCTCATCCACGACATCGGCATCCTTGTCGAACTTCAGGTGCGCCGACCCGAGTTAATCAGCGCCATCGAGGCATTGGACGCCGACGAAGCCGTCAGCTTTCGCGAGGCCGAATTCAATGTGCTGGGTGCAACCCACGAACAGTTCGGCTCCGCCCTGTGTCGGGCATGGCGATTCCCGGTGTGCTTCGCGGACGTCGCGGAATACCATCACCGGCCGCTCGAGGCGCCGCAGGAGGGCGCCGTGCTGCCGATGATCGTGCACGTGGCCGACGTCGTGGCCGCACGACTTCAGATCGGGTACGGCCGGACCGTCGACGCGACCGACGTCAACCCGGCGGTTCTGGAACGCCTGTCCCTGACCGACCAGACACTCGGCGAGGTGATGGCCGAAATCCCCGAAGCCGCCGAAGAGGCCGCGACGCTGCTGTGGTCGTAGGGAGGCCAAGAGCAGAAAATCAGAAAAGCAGAAGATCAGGAAAATAGAGGAGGCGGACTATTCTTCCGCTTGCGCCATTTGCTGCTCTTCCGTTTCCCTACTTTTATGATTTTATGTTTTTTCGCTCTCCTGCCCTCTTACTCTTCCCCCGCTCACCGCTGCATGTGCCTGGGCCTGATGAGGAACACCACTTCCGGGTCGCCGTCGTCGATGTTCTCGATCCTGCCGCTCTTCTTGTATTTAAGCTTCGCCAGAAGTGCCAGCATCGGTTCGTTCGACTGGTTCGTGGTCGTGAACAGCTTGGGCGTCGTGCACTGCTCCTCGAGGTGACGCAGCAGCCCGCAGCCGACGCCGCGGCGGCGGTACTCGGGTGCGACGTAGAGCAAGGGAATGAAACCGTGGTTGAAGAATGTGTAATCGAGCACGCCGTAGCCCACGACCTGTCGGTCGACGACTGCGACGTGGCAATTTCTGGATGAGATCTTCTGGTGAATGATATTCGCCCGCGTACGATCGGCGCTGGCGATCGGATCGAACTGAATAATCGTTTCCGCATCCGGATAGCCGGCCAATCGGAAGTCCACGGGGTGTCCTGTTCTGGAGTATCTGCGATGCCGTGACGTTGCAGTGCCGCGTATCGGGGCTGAAGTCTCTAATCCTTCATGGCATCGACGGCTTCGCACAGCAGGTGGATGATGACCACGTGCGATTCCAACGCGTGCGCCGCGTCGTCCGAGGTCACG
>CAUZBA010000283.1:0-4778 GCA_963577635.1 Phycisphaerae bacterium | reverse complement strand
TTGCGCGTCGGCGAAGCAAACCTGGCAAGGAGGCGAAGTCCGCCCCGGCGGATCCGCCGGGACGGATGCACGACCTCGCTGAGGGTGGTCGATTCAGCATGACGAGGCTCTCGACGTACATCGGGACAGGCAGATCAGGATGCTGCCTCATGGGTGAAACCGCTCTAGCAGGACGCTGCAAAACTCGTTCGGCGCAAAAACGTGTACCTGAGATTTTCAAAAGTTTCGCCTTCAACGCGTTTGGACTCGATCTGTGAAGCGAGAGCGGTAGTTTCAAATTGGAGATTCTTGGGCGAACGCCAGAATCCGGGGTTTTGCAGCGTCCTGCTAGAATGTACTCGATGAAAGAACCGCAGCAGCAGTCGGCAGTCGCAGCGTTGGACCGCGTGGGCCAGCGTCGGTGCGTGGTCCTGCTCAGGCCCGACGCCGCCGTCCCGTCGTGGCTGGTTCGCGGCCTGAAAGATCACGGGGCGGATTCGGTGCTGGTCGAGGGCCCCGGGTCGGTCATGGTGGAGTTGGCACGGGCTCTAACCCACGCAGTTGTGATCGACCGCCCGCGACAAACCGCGCAGCTGGACGAACTGCTGGCCGCCGTTGAAACGTATTACCCACAGGTGGTCTGCTGGAGTCACGAAGCGGCGGGGCCCGACCATCGACCACGTCTTTACAGGCTCGGCGACCGCAAGTCAGTAAGTGAGAAAAATAACGGACAAAAAAGCCCGGTGACGAAGCAGAGCTCGCTCGACGAGCCGGCGGTGCCGCCAACCGACGGGTCCGCTGATAAAGATCGGGATTCCGATGCGGCGCTACTGACACAGGAGGAGTTGACGATGCTTCTGGGCCCGACCAGATCTCGTCCGGCGAGCAACGTTTCCGGGCAGGACTGATGACTCTTGATCGACCACCATCCTGATTCAAGCGACGAGGGCAATACAGCGCCCGAATCTCGTGGCGACCGCGGCACGAACACCTTTGGCCGCGATGCGCGCCGAATCCTGCTGATCAGCCCGCAGGACGCCGTTGCCGAAAGGCTTCGCGCTGCGCTGAAACCCTCGACGGTTGAGGGCTCGTTCAGTCAGGTGCGAGGCGATCTGATGGCCCTGGGTCAGATCGGCACGCGCGGGGCGCCCGATGTGATCATTGCCAGATCGGGGGGCCTGGCCGATTCGGCCGAGGCGACGGCCGCGGCGCTGCGTCAACTGGCGCCTCGGGCTCGACTGGTGTTTCTTACCCGTGACTGTGACGCCTCCACCGCGTGCCGCGCTATCGCGGCGGGATTCGATGACCATCTGCCGGAATCCGTCGAGACGGCGCAACTGCACGAGGTGGTGTTCGGCGATCGCGATGATCCGGGCGAAACGTCTGCTGTCCAGCCGCCAACCCGAGGGGCCGACGGGAAGGCGCCACGCGGTGAAGGCGACCCGATGATTGACCATGCCTTGGGCGACGTGGACCTGATCGAACGGATGCTCAATGGGCGTACGTCGATCCGCGATCTGGCGGTGAAGATGATCCGCCGCGAGTCCGGTGTTGAGGATTTCGGATGGCAGTCGGACCGCAAATCGATTCCAAAGGGTCGTGCGGTTGCCGAAATCACCTACCAGAAGCGTAGGTGCGGCTTCCTCCACGCTCCGCGGACGGTACAGACACAGACGCTGGCATCCTGGGCGGGCTGGTTGGGTCGGTGGATGGCGATGGAACAGCACACTGAAGAGCTGTGGCACATGGCCATGACCGACGAGTTGACCAGCATCTGGAATCGCCGGTACTTCCAGCGTTTTCTCGAATCCATCCTCGATCGCGCCGTGCGTGAACGGTTCAACGTCACCCTGATGGTCTTCGACATCGACGACTTTAAGACCTACAACGATCGCTATGGTCACGCCGCAGGCGATGAGATCCTGCGCGAGACGGCGCGACTGATGGTGTCTGTCGTGCGGCAGCACGATGTGGTGTCTCGGATCGGTGGAGACGAGTTCGCGGTGGTTTTCTGGGACTCGGACGCCCCGCGTCGACCCGATAGCCATCACCCTCACGACGTCGTGCTCGCCGCACGACGCTTTCAGCAGGCGATCTGCGACTACCGGTTTCCAAAGCTGACCGAGGGGCCCGCAACGCTGTCGATTTCCGGCGGCCTGGCGGGGTTCCCATGGGACGGCCACACGCCCCAGGATCTGCTTCAGAAGGCCGATGAGATGTCTATACGCTCCAAACAGCAGGGCAAGAACGCCTTGACCTTCGGCCCGGGGGCGCAGCGCGTCTGTCAGTTCTATTCCGACGAGCCGCAGCAGAATGGTGGCCAGGTGCAAGAGAAGAGTTGATCAGGGGTGTCATACCATCGCTTGCGTTTCGGGCGTGACGGCCCGACTGGGGAAAGGGGACTCGCCTTACTGGCCCGGGGTAGCTCGATTGTCTTTGGTGATGTACATTGTGGGATTCCGTCGCCTGCCTTTGGGCCGCGACGGCGCTCGCGATTCACTAGCGAGGGAAGGAGATCTGCCTCACGAGCGTGGGGTGGGCTCTTCGTTGAAGGTGCCGGACAGCGATGGATTCCGTCGCTCGCTAATCGCTCGCGACGGCAGTCGCGACGCCCGCCAGACCTCGAAGCAAAGGACGCATGACCATGTCGTTTGACACCACCGTGCACGCGAAGGCCGTCGAGTTGACCAAGCTGTCCTACCAGATGACGACTAAGGCCGGGTCGGGCCACCCGACCACCGCGGCGAGTTTGTCACACATCGTCGCCGTGCTGATGTATCAGCACATGCGCTGGGAACCCTCGAACCCGTCGCACCCGGCCGCCGACCGCCTCGTGCTCAGCGAAGGCCACGCCGTGCCGATTATCTACGCTGCGTGTGCGGACCTTGGAGTTCATATCGGTCGCGACAAGGACGAATGGCGGGCGATGACCGTTGACGACGCCATGACGCTACGAGCGATCGATTCGATCATCGATGGTCACCCGAACCCCATGGAGGGTTTCCCATTCTTCGATGCCGCGACCGGCTCACTCGGTCAGGGGCTGAGTGTCGCGGCGGGCCTTGCTGCCGCAGCTCGCCTTGACGGTATCGACCGGCGCATCTTCTGCATCATCGGTGACGGCGAATCGCGGGAAGGCCAGATCTGGGAGGCCGCCGACATGATCCGCGACCACCGGCTGAATAGCGTCTGCCCCATATTCAACGCCAACGAGTTCGGCCAGTCCGAGCCGGTCAGCGACCAGCAGTCGGCCGAATCGCTTGCCGCCAAGATGACCGCGTACGGTTTCGAAACGGTCTCGATCGACGGTCACGAACCAACGGAAATCAGCGATGCCCTCAGCAGGCATGCGCAGGCCGTGCACGATCCGGATGCTGCGCCCGTGGCGATCGTCGCCCGAACGGTCAAGGGCTGGGGCTGTGCGAACCAGCACGGCCACGGTTTCCACGGCAAGCCGGCGGACGCTAAGCAACTGCCTGAGATCCTCGAACAGATCGATGCGACCGGCCTGCAGATGGGGGCCACCGCGGACATTCCGCTGCGGATTCCGGCCATCGTCTCCGCCAAACCATCGCCCCCGGAGGTTGGACCGCCGATGAACCTCGCCGATGCGGCGGAGGCGTTCGGCATGCAGGGCGTTCTGGAGTCCGGCAAGATGGCGACCCGCCGCGCCTACGGTCTTGCCCTGCGGGCCGTGGGCCGGACTGACAGCCGGGTGGTTGCGCTCGACGCGGACGTCAAGAATTCCACCTTTTCCGAATGGTTCCGCAACGATGAGCAGTTGGCCGATCGCTTCTTCGAGTGCAGAATCGCCGAGCAGAACATGATCTCGTTCGCCGTGGGGTTGGGGGCCGCTGGCAAGGTCCCGTTTGTGTCGACGTTCGCCAAGTTCTTCACCCGTGGCTACGACCAGATCGAAATGGCCGTCAACAGCGGCGCGAACCTAAAATTGATCGGTTCGCACGCCGGCATCTCGCTGGGCGCTGACGGCCCCAGCCAGATGAGCCTGCCCGACGTGGCCTGGTTCCGCTCGTGGTCCACGATGCAGCGGCACGACGGTCTTCCGGGCTTCTATGTGCTCAACCCGTCCGATGCCTACCAGACCTACGCCCTGACAATGCTGATGGCCCAGCACGACGGTCCGTGCTACATGCGGACCATGCGTCCGAACGTGGAGTTCCTCTACAACGATACCGACCGGTTCACGCTCGGCGGTCACGAAGTGCTCAACACGGGGCGCGACCTGCTGATCGTCGCCAGCGGCTACATGGTGCACGAGGCGAACAGGGCCCTGGAGAAACTCGACGCCCAGGGAATCGACGCGACCCTGGTCGACGCCTATTCGCTGCCGTTCGACAGCGAGGCGATCCTCGACCTGGCGAACCAGAACAACGGCGAAATTATGACGCTCGAAGACAACTACGGCGGCGCGCTGGGGTCGGCGGTGGCTGACGTGGCTGCCGCGGACGGCGGCGGATTCACCGTGCGCCAGATGCATGTGCGCAGGATTCCCAAGAGCGGCAAGACGCCCACGGAAATCATGTCTTATTGTGGCCTGAGCGCCGACCATATCGTCAAGGAAGCGATGTCCCAGTTGAATCTGATCGCGACCTGACGACGTGACGGCCACGTCCATGGCGTGTGTCGCAGCCGAGAGCGTTTTCACTTTGGATGTAGCGTTTTGAGCGTCGGAGCACTCCGCCAGTACTGGCGGAGTGCGGAGGGCGAAGCAGGCGACCCCGCTGCGGGTCGTCGACGTCCGCCAGTACTCAGTACTGGCGGAACAAAGCCAGACGCGG
>CAUZBA010000282.1:0-4791 GCA_963577635.1 Phycisphaerae bacterium | reverse complement strand
GCAGGCGCGGCGACCCAAGCTGATCGAAGTCATCGAGACGGTTGAGCGCGACGAAAAAGTGGCCTTTCGCGATGCCGAAACCGCGGTGCTCGGCGCCAACCACGAGCAGTTCGGCGCGGCGCTGTGCCGGGCATGGAAGTTTCCGGTCTGCTTCGCCAACGTCACCGGGCATCACCACCGCCCGCAGGAAGTGCCCGACGAGAACCGCACCCTGGCCGCCCTGGTGCACGTTTCGGACGTCCTCGCCGGCCGGCTGCAACTGGGCTACAGCAGGACGGTCGAGACCACCGAATTCGACCCGTCATTGCTGGACCTGTTGAAACTGACGAACAAGACACTCGAGGAAGTGGAAGCGGAACTTCCGAAGGCCACCGAAGAGGCCGCCGATCTCATGCAGATCTAGGCGGTCCACCAAGCCCCCGCCACACGCTGCGGGGCCTAACCAAGGCGTCTCTCTTTTCCCTCCGGGCGACGATTCGGAAGAATCGTCGCCTTTTCTTTTGTGGATGAGCGACCTGAGGTCGCTTCAAATTCCAGTCCCACCACCACCGCCCGGTGGTCCGAACCGCCGCCTTCGATGACCCTGTATTCGACGGGTCGCACCTTTCCGCGAACGAAGACATGGTCGATCACGAACGGCAGGCCGAACGTCGGCCGCGTCGGTGGCTGCCGCCCGTTGCGCGCCGTACGGCAGTCGATCCAGTGACGGCGCATGAGCCGGCAGCCCGGTGCCGGCCAGAATGAATTGAAATCGCCGGCGGCCACGACAGCGCCGTCGTGGTCCGCGAATCGGCGGTTGAGGTCCGACACCTCGCCGAAGTGTTTCCGCTCGGCCACGGCGAAGGCCAGCAGATTCGGTCGAAGAAGAGGTGCCAGATGAATGTTCGCCACCGTCAGGCGCGATGAATCGAGCTCGACGTCGGTGGCGACGCCGTACGGTTTCCCGCCGTCGGCACACAGTTGCCGGCCCGGGCCGATCCGCCCGCGCACGAGCGTCATGTTGCCCATCGAGCACCCGTGGTAGAACCGGTCCAACCGCTTATATTCGTGCGTCCGATCGAAGGCCTCGAGCACATCGGACCGCCGTACGTACGCTCCGTTCGCGCAGTCGTCCCGCGCCACCTCCTGAAGGCAGATAATGTCGGCCTCCTGGGCGCGGATCACATCAACCGTTTGCGGCCAACCCATCATGAATTCGATGTTGTAGGTCAGCAAACGAATCATGACATTCGTGGGGGGCGAGGATTCGCAATTCTGAGTTCGATTAATTCTCGATCCACCGCGATGTCACGACGTTCTGAATCGTGGGTCCACCGGGTCCTCCAGCTTAACGCGCCACGTGCATTTCTCCCCTTGACACCCGACACCTCACCCTCGACACTGCGCCACGATATGGCAAACACCCAAAAAGACCCGAAAAAGATCGTCCTCGCCTATTCCGGTGGTCTGGACACGTCGGTCATTCTGCCCTGGCTCAAGCAGCGATATCCCGGCGTCAAGCTGATCGCGTTCGCCGCCGAGCTCGGGCAGGGTGACGAGCTGCGCGGCATCGCGAAAAAGGCGAAGGCCAGCGGTGCCGACGAGGTGATCATCAAGGATCTGCGGCGCGAGTTCGCCCGCGACTTCTGCTTTCCGCTGCTGCGGGCACACGCCACGTACGAGCAGGATTACCTGCTGGGCACGTCGGTCGCCCGGCCGCTGATCGCGATGCACCAGGTCCAGGTCGCGCGGCGATGCGGCGCCGACGCCGTCGCCCACGGGGCGACGGCGAAGGGCAACGACCAGGTCCGATTCGAGCTGACCTACATGGCCCTCGACCCGAAGCTCAAAATCGTCGCGCCGTGGAAGGATCCGTCGTTCGAGCTGCGAAGCCGCGAGGCCGCCCTGGCCTACGCCGCAAAACACCGGATTCCGGTGGACCAGACCCGCGCGAAGATCTACTCGCGCGATCGCAATCTCTGGCACATCTCGCACGAGGGTGCCGAGATCGAAGATCCGGCCAACGAGCCGTCGGAGTCGTGCCTCGTGATGAGTGTCCCGCCACGCGCCGCCCCGGACCGGTCGCAGGTGGTGCGAATCACATTCAAACGGGGCATTCCCACCGCGATCAACGGGAAGGCCGCCGCGCCCGAGCAGTTGATCGAACGGCTCAACCGCACCGGCGGTCGGCACGCCGTCGGCCAGGCCATCCTCGTCGAGAACCGCCTGGTGGGCATGAAGTCGCGCGGGGTTTACGAAACACCCGGCGGCACCATCCTCTACGAGGCACACAAGGCCCTGGAGCAGCTATGTCTCGAACGGGACACCTATCACTACAAGCAGCAGGTGGCCCTGCGCTACGCGGAACTGGTCTACTACGGCCAGTGGTTTCACCCACTGCGCGAAGCGCTGCAGTCCTTCGTCGATCACGCCAACAGCGTCGTCACCGGCACGGTGCACGTGCGCCTGTACAAGGGCCGCGCCCAAGCCGTCAGCGCCACGTCGCCAACTTCACTTTACGACACGAAGCTCGCGAGCTTCACGATGGACGACTACGACGTGACCGCTGCCCGCGGCTTCATCGATCTATTCGGCCTTCCGATGAAGGTGCGCGGGTTGAAGCAGAAGCAGCGGTGAAGGGGGGTTGCGGGGACATTTGAAGTGTTGCGGTGATGAAGTGCGCAAAATCAGGAAAGCGCAAGAGCAAGAGAGCAGGAAATCGCGAATGGCGCAACCTGTCAATCCCCACTCCTCTGATTTCCTGCTCTTCTGTTCTCCTGCTCTATTGCTCTATTGCTCTCTTGCTGGCACCCGTGATCGTCATCCACGAGCCTGACAATTCGCTGTTGCTCGTGTGGCAGCGGGATCATGCCGCGTCAAGCGCCGCGATGGCCGAGGCGTGGTGCAGGCCGCAACGGCTTGCGGCTGCGATGTGGCGACGCTTCATCGAGGCGGTGCGCCACCACGACGACGGCTGGATCGAATCCGAGAAAACGCCGTTTCTGGGCGACGACGGTCGGCCGCTCGACTTCAAGGAGATCCCCACACCGCACCACGTCACCGTATGGCGTGGCGGGATCGACCTCGCAGCCCGCGACGACGCTTACGGGGCGCTGCTCATTGCCCAGCACGCCCGGTGGCTCTACACCCACTTCGGTCAGGACACGATGGAAGACCAGGCCCGCGCCCAGACGTTCACGGACGAGCTGACCGCGAGCATCGACCGGACCATCCGCGAGCTGTCGTCAGGTTCAGATCACGAAAAATCCGCAGTCGAATCGAAGAATCTGGCGGCCGCGACCACGCTTCTGTCGTTCTTCGACCAGTGGTCACTGGTCCTCATTGGAGCGTTGCCCGATTTTCAGTCCGATCACGCTCTGTCTTTTGGCGATGTGACCGCGAACTTCTCCATCGAGAGGCGCGGCGATGATGTTCTGGTTGAACCGTGGCCCTTCGTGGACGGTCCGTGGCAGCTCACGACGGTCACGACGCGCCTCAGGCAGAGCACCTTCGCCGACCCGAATGATCTCATTGAGGAGGTCGCGGCCGAACCCCCTTGCAGCCTGACGTGGTCAATTCGACCGCGATAACCTAACCCGCATTTCTCACCAGTTTTTCCGCTCGATTGTGTAACGACCAGCGGTGTCGAGATTTGAGGCGGGTCCTTTGATACTCGGCCGGTGACAGTGAGCGCACCAGCGCGGCAGGTTCGCACGCTGGCGAGGACGCACACGCGATCCTCCGCAGGCGTAGCTGAATACTACGTCGAGGACGGATCGCACGGAGGACAAAGCCAGCGAGCGAATCCGCCCGCTGGGCGGTGAAACTGGTGAGAAATGCGGGCTAACGCCGCCGTTCGGTTCCGGTGAGCCACTGCGTGCGCCAAGTCGCGGCGATTGCGCATGCGTGCCGCAATCGATGCTGCATCCGATATCAGCGTTAATTTAGCGATTTAGAGGGTAAATGTCAAGAGATTTTTCCTCAGAATCGGAGCCACGGCTCACCGCGACGAAACAACCGCGATCCGTTATGATGCGTGATGCTTTATGGGTCGTTGAGACAATCGAGGAAACGGAAATGAGCGAGAAAATTCGAGGCATTTTCTGCCCCCACATGGTCCCCTTCGACGACCGTGGCGCCCTGAACGAAACGGAACTGCGCCGCATCGTGGACTTCCTGGTAGAAGGTGGCATCAGCGGGCTCTACCCGAACGGTTCGTGCGGAGAGTTCACCCGCCTGACGTACGAGGAGCGGCGCCGCGTTGTCGAGATCGTCTGCGATCAAGCGAGCCGCGCCGGTCGCGATGTGCCGATCCTCGCCGGTGCGTATGAGGCGAACATCGATGTGACCGTCGACACGCTCAACTATTACGCCGACCTTGGCTCCCGTGCCGGGGCGCTGATCGCGCCCTTTTATTACCCCATGAGCCAGGACTCGATCCAGGCCTATTTTGAGGAGGTCGCCGACCGCAGCCGTCTCGACCTGATGCTCTACAACATCCCGCAGTTCTCCAACGAGATCGCCGTCAAGACGCTCGTTGCGCTCTGTGAGCATCCGCGCATCGTGGGCACGAAAGACTCGGCCCGTGACCTGCCCCGCTACATGGCCACGATTCACAAGATCAGGCCGAAGCGGCCCGATTTTTCGTTCCTGATCGGCTGCGAGGAGATCCTTCTGACCTCGATGATCATGGGTGGCGACGGCGGCACGATCGCCACCAGTGGCGTCGTGCCCGAGATGATCGTGAAACTCTACAACCTGTTCCTCCAGGGACGCATCGAAGACGCCACGAAAATCCAGTTCCAGATGCTG
>CAUZBA010000281.1:0-4794 GCA_963577635.1 Phycisphaerae bacterium | reverse complement strand
GCGCCGGTCACCTGTTGCAGTGCAGACTGCGCCGCGGTTTCCAGGTGACCCTCGTAGAGTTCGGCGATGAGCTTGGTGAGCACCTCCGTGTCAGTCTGCGAGGTGAACTCGTGCCCGCGCTCCGTGAGATACGTTCTGATCGTGGCGAAGTTCTCGATAATGCCGTTGTGGACCAGCGCCACCGTGTGGCCGCTGCGCGTCTGTCCGACGTGGGGATGGGCATTCTGTTCCGTTGGGGCTCCGTGCGTGGCCCAGCGTGTGTGTGCCACACCGGTCGTGCCCTCGATGGGGCTGCCCGCAGCAAGTTGTGCCTCCAGGACGCTGACGCGACCGACCGAACGCCCGACTTGCAAGCCGTCGTCCGCTATGACGGCAACGCCAGCCGAGTCGTAACCACGATATTCCAGTCGTTTGAGACCTTCGATCAGCAGTGGAGCTGCGGACCTTTTCCCGACGTAGCCGACGATGCCACACATGGGGGATCCTTCAAAGGGCGGGGCGGATGTCAGGCATTCTAGCGACGTAAGTGGGCGATGGCGTCAAGCAGCGGTGGAGGCAGAACAGAGCAAGAGATCAGGAAAACAGAAAGAAGGAGTCGGACCACTTTCCTGATCTCCTGCTTTTTCGATTTCCTGCTCTATCCCTCTCCTTCACACCAATACTCCCATTCGGACACTTTGCCGCATACCATTATGGTGACCCTTATGGGACCCGATGCATTGTCCATCCTTCGCCGGCCGGACCGTCGCTGGCCGGTTCATGGCGAACGCACGTCACCGGTCCATTGCCATGATTCGGCAGGTCGATTTGCCAGAAGCCGTGGCCGCGCCCTTTCGGACCCTCGCGCAGTGTCGGTGACCCGGCGTTGATGGTGGTGATGTGTGATAACCGTGAATCGGATGGTCGCCAATGCCACGGCGTGTGCACGTGGCCGTGCATCCAGATGACTCTGGCGCGGCTCGCGGCCACCATGTCGCACAGCGCTGGCGCGTCCGCGAGGCGGTGGTGCCAGTGCGACGGGACCGAATCGGGCACCATTAGGGGATAGTGGCACAGAACGATCAGCCCTTGTTCGGGCGACAGCGATCGAATGACGGTCTCGGCCTCGCGTTGCTGTGCCTGGTCCACGCGACCGCGAGACGACAGCAGACGCGGCACCGACGCGTCCAGAGCCATCAATCGCCATGCGTTGTTCAATGGGCGCACGTGCGGGAAGCGAGCGGGCACCGCGTGCGGAAACGCTCGTTCGATCGCGCGGCGCCTGGCCGCGGCGAACGTGTACCGATCGTGGTTGCCCGGCACGATCAGCATCGGCGGTGGATTCTCAAGAGAATCGAGCGTTGCCCGGACGTCCTCGAACTCCCCTTCGAGGGCGGTGGTGGTCAGGTCGCCGCTGAACAGCATCAGTTCGGGCGCGACCTGGACCGCCCGCCGCAATACCGGTGCCAGCAGATCCAGATTGAAGCGGTGCCGCCGGCGCAGCCACAGATTGGTCTGGCCGAGCAGCCGCTTTCCAAGCAGACGCCAGGGAGGCACGAGAAATCGGTGCGCGTGAATGTCGCCGATAAAGACAAGGCGTGTTGATTCGGACCGATTCATGCGTTGTCGCCGGTCACCGTTGCGCCGCTTCCTGGCTCTGCCGCAATCGGGGCGCCGCGAACCAAGCGGGCGGATCCTGTCCGGTGGCTTTTAGTGTGGCGTCCCAATCCCATCGGCAGTAGAGCATGGTTCCGGCGGTGACGCCCAGGGGCAGGATGAGCATCCCCGTGAAGGGAATCAGGAACAGCAGTTCCGCGCCGAGGCCCAGTAGCAGGATCTGCCATCGATACCTCATGATCATTGGCCCTTTGTGACGAGGCCTCAGGCCATTGCGCGCCATCGAGGTGTCGACGTACGCAATGCCCGTGAAGTACGCCATGACCAGGAACAGCGGGACGAAGCCCACAAACGGGATAAGGGCAAGCGGAAGCACCAGCAACATGAAGAACAGTTGTTTCATGGTGATCCAAACCGCATCGACGACGCTCAGCACCGCGGCGCGGGCCTGGACGCCCACCGGCATCGCCGGGCGCTGCGTCTGGGCGCAAAGCGCCTGTTCCACCCGGGCCGAGAGCATGTCGTTGAAGGGGCTGGCGACGATCATGCCCGCCGCGGCGAACGTGAAGTAACAGAACAACAGGATGAGCGGAATCGCCACAACCCATTTGAGCGTGGCCAGAACCCAGCTAAGCGTCCTGGAAAGAAGCGCGCCCGTGCCCCAGAGAAAATCCCACGAGGGTGCCGACAGGTCCCAGCGCCAGACGAGATAGAATGCCGCGGTCGCCGCGAGCACATACAGGACGAGGTTGACCAGCAGCGGCAGGGCGGCATAGCGCTTCAGGCCCGGCGTTCGCAGCAGCAGTATTGCAGCCTGAAACGGCAGCAGCCCGGCGCCGCCCGCCACCTCCACGGATCGGCCGACTGCGCGAGAATTCGTCTGGTTTGATGCGGCCATAAGCCCCGCAATCCCTAAATCGGCTGCTGCCGCTGAAATCAATGATCACCGGATATGATATAGGGATGGTCAGTTCGTCGACTTCCGACGTTGATGCGCGGCAGACCGTTGATCGGATACTCGACGACGCCGTGCAGCGCACGCGATCGCAACAGAGACAAACCCAGATGCGACAGCTTCTGATCGCCGGCGCCGCCTCCGCGTCGGAACGAGTACGCGAGTGGAAGCAGCCGCAACACAGTGCCTGGGCGATCGATCCACTTGAAACGCCGCACGGCCGGGCGACCGTCTCGATCGAGGTCGCACCGCAGCTGGATTCCAACCGGTTACGCGCCCGGATTCTCGTCGGACTCGACGCCAACCGGGCATCGCAGACGCTGTAGTTCGCCCGGACCCCCGACGGCTACACGCCGGATGAGGCGCAGTTCGACCGGGTACGTCAATGATCTCGTGCAAATAGATCAGGCGTCCTTCGCTTCGGACGACTGCTTTTTGGAACGTTCGGCCGCTTCCAGGCGATTGCGGATGATCTCGACGACATCCTCGCCGTTGAGGTCCTGTTGGCAAAGGCCGCGCCAGGTGACGCGCAGTTTTCGTGATCCCGCCAGCCGCACCGCCTCGATGACGTTCTCGACGCGACCTCCGTGAGAATGGTGCTGCTCGATGTCCTTGATCGCCACGTCGAGCCCGGCGTTGCGGGCCGCCACGTATGCGTCGATCACGACGCGCGGGTCCACCTTCCGCATCCGCATCGCGATCAGGTCACCGAGGCCGACCTCGGCGCCGGCTCCGCGACCGGTGCGCCAGATCAGAAAGTATTTCACGACGACCACAAGGGCGTACAGGGCGAAGACACAGGCGATGACGAACAGGATCGTCCGGACCGACGGCATGCACGCAGACTATCACGCCCGGAAACCCGCGGCCAACCGTCACAGCCCGGATCGTTCGCCTGCAAGGGGGGCCTGCAGGTGTGGTAGAATTACTGTCGTTGCTGGAGATTTCGCGTTTTTCACACGTCAGGGACGTGTCTGCGTGACCCCGGCCTGATTCATGACGGCTGCATGGAATCATGAACCGGCGATTGCTTCCTTTGGAATGTGGGCATGATGTCGCAGGTTAGAGAGCGGTCGTCACCCGTGAGAGATCATTGCGTGTGACACATAGCGCAACCCTGAGCGCGACGCGAAAGACCGAGCGACGATGGGCGAGCCGAACACCCGGTCCGTTGATCGCTCCCCACTTGGCGCTGATCTATGAAATCGCGTTCACCCAGATCGTCGTACTTGGTGTTCTGATTGCTTCGGTCTGTATGACAGACAGACACTCGTGCGGGTCAATTTGTTCGACGAGTCCGGCTCCCTCACCTCCCTTACCACCCCCGAGGATGTTGAAGCAGCACGTTGAGGTCCCACGGTGGACGTGGATTCACTGGTGGGGGCGCTGGTCCACCGATTCTTGCGCGTTGAGGGAGACGGCATAACTCAAAGCCCCGAAGTTGGTTATCGTGATCTCCGATTCAACCTGTTTCAGAGTTGGAGATGCCATGTCAAGCCCTTCAAATCCCTGCCAGATTCAGTTCCCGACAGTTTGGCCTAAGCGAATTCATTCCGCCGTACTGCAGGTCATCTCGCTGGCTCAATTCGCCATCGTGTATTCCCGAAGCTGGGCCGTCAACAGTCGGATCGCCCGCGTACGTCTAAAGGCTGAGAACGATCAGCTCAAGCAACACGTTGCTCTGCTCAGCGAAGAGATTCGAATCAAGGATTCCCGCATGGCGAGGATCGCCCCGTCCAAACGGTCACATTATTCACCGATTGAGCGGATGGAAATTCTCGAGTCGCGCCCCGCACGGACTTGGTCCACCCAACAGACCGCCGATGCCTTCCAAGTGACAGCGGCGACCGTCGCATCATGGAACAAGCGACTCGACGAAGAGCGGCCAGACGCCTTGCTGCAACTGCGCGAACCGGTCAATCGCTTTCCCGATTTTGTCCACTACCTTGTTCGGAGATTGAAAGTGCTTTGTCCGTTACTGGGCAATGTCAAGATTGCGCAGATCCTGGCACGAGCGGGACTCCACATAGCGCCGACGACGGTGGGACGCATCCTACGCGAAGCACCTCGTCCCAAGCCGCCGGCAACAGCCGAGACTGAGGGACGCGTTGTTACCGTGCCCCCCTCTCGGAAATCTGATCCAGAATTTGTGAGAGAATCCAGACGGCCAAACGGTCGGAAAGGATTCCTCGATGAAGAGGCGACACGGTGTAGAGCAAATCGTGGCCAAGCTGCGTTAGGCG
>CAUZBA010000280.1:0-4815 GCA_963577635.1 Phycisphaerae bacterium | reverse complement strand
AGCGTCTTGAGCGTCGGCATCGCTGAGTCTGGCGCGGAGGGCGAAGCAGGCGACCCCGCTGCGGGTCGTCGATGCAGCACGACAAAGTCAGGCGCGGCTGTAGCCAGTTCAGGATGCTACGTTTGGATTCAAAACGCTCTAGACGGGGGCGGGCGGAAAGCGGAAGAGCAGAAGTACAGAAAATCCCAAACGCAGGAAAGGCAGAGGAGTCGGGCCACGTTCCTGCTTGCCGATTTTCTGCTTTCTTACCCCACTTGCGGCTCCGGCCAGTTCCAGTACTCCACCACTCCAATACTCCAGCCCGCGCTATTGCTCCCCCGCACCTGCGGGCGTTTGAGCCGACTCCTGAAGGATCAGGCCGATCAACGCCGGCACGAACACGAGCAGGGGGATCGTCATCGCGTGCGCCGACAGACCGCTGCGGATGTGTTCCTGCCAGGGTTTGAATTGAAGCAGCAGGGCGAGAATGCCCAGCACCGCGATGGTGGAACCGCTCACCGACGTGAAAAGAACCACGGACAGCTTGAAGAGGACGAACGCGAGCATGCCGCAGATGATGAGGCCAAGCAGGGCGCCGAACCAGTGTTTCGCGGCAGCCGCTTGAGCCATCTCCGGGTTGTTGCTGTTGACGACGTAACACACGGCCGTCCAGACGTTCGCTCCGACCCACGCGCCGCTGAGGCCCCCGAGGAGGGCCACCGCGTATTTCATCATCGGAAAACACGCCACGGCCAGCAGGACGCCGAGGCACCCACCCACGACGTAGGGTGCACGGATCTCAAGGCCCAGGGCGTAGCCGGACGTCATGCCGATGCCCATGGCCACGATGACCGTGACCGCGCGGTAGAACCGGTAGCCTCTGAACATGCACGCGATGCCCGCGACCAGGAAGACCACGGCCCAGACCATCGACAGCGCCTGAAGGTGCTTCATCAGTGATTCGGGGTGGGCGAGCGTATCCGCGCGCGAGAACACCTTTGAGACGATGTCGAGAACCGTCTCTTGCGACTGTTGGCCAAGTGTGGCGATCATGGTGGGCTCCTTGCGGATGCGGGAGGCATTTCGCGCGGGTCGTCACGCGGTCGGTGGCGCGGCGTCCACGCCGTGACCGAAGATCAGCTACTCCTGATTCAATCGGGTCGGGCGCGGAAAAATGTCCATTGCACGAGCATCCCGACCAGGGTTATCAGACCCACACCGATGGTTTGGGACTGTGGCCGCCATAGCCACGCCGGCAACGTCCATCCCGCCATGTCGACCCAGTAGGTCAATGCCGCCACCACCATCAGGGTGCCCAATAGCGCGGACAGCCCGGACGAAGACCAGTACGGCGCGAGCATGCCGAAAAACAGGCCGATCGCGGCGCCCGTGGCGGCGCCGATGACCATCGTGGTCTTGCCGCTGCCCGGCTGCCGGTTCCACCACTCGCCGAACTGTTCAGAGACCTGCCGGCAGAGATTCTCGATCCGTTCGGCAACGGTCTGCGATTCCGCGGGCGTCGTGGACGATTCGATGAGCGGTGCCAGGTTGAGCTTCGGCACGTCGTCTTCGCCCCTTGGGTCCGGCTCCATCCACTGCAGCGCCGCGATCGGCGCCACGATCGCCAGGGCGATGGTCAGCGATAAGCCCATCCAGAGTCGAAACAGGAACCACGCCATCAGGCACCCGATGACGGCGCCGACCATGATGAACACGAGGTAGAGATCGAAGGACCCCAGCAGTCGGGCCAGGGCGAGCGTGGCCGCGGCGCCCAGGAGCAGGCCGCTGGCAGCGCACAACGGTCGCGTGATCGACCGCCCGAGCAGCCACAGGGCAACGCCGAGAACGACCAGAACCATCAGGGTGACGTGCACCATCGCCGATGGCTCGATGGCGGGCGCGCCGAACAGGCCGGTGCCCAGTGTCGCGGCGGGCACATCACCGTTCCCGGTCACAACATCCATACTCGGCTCCATCGATTGGAGGCGGTGTCTGGCAGAAGGCACCGCGCATACGCGCACGAAAGCCGCGGACGCGGAACGCCTCTTATACGTTATCGCCCAGATCAGGCGGTGATCGTTACAATGCCACCCATGAGCCAGGATCGTGACCCGCAGGAGCCACTGGCCGAGTTGCGAGAGCGAATCAACAGGGTCGATCGACAGATCGTCGAAGCGTTGAATGAGCGCGCCCGGTCGGTCGTCGAGATCGGCCGGATCAAGCAGCGCGACAACGCGCCGATCTACGTGCCCGGTCGTGAGCAGCAGGTGCTCCAGCAGATCCGCCGGTTCAACCAGGGGCCGCTGCCCGATGCGTGCCTGGAGGCGGTATGGCGCGAGGTGATGTCCGCCAGCCTGGCCCTGGAGCGGCCGCTGCGCGTTGGCTACCTTGGACCGGCCGGATCGTTCAGCCACATGACGGCGCGGCGCAAGTTCGGTGCATCAGTTGAGTACGATCCGCTGGACAGTATTGGCGGCGTTTTCGACCAGGTCGCCCGTGGCCACGTCGACCTGGGCATGGTGCCGATCGAGAATTCCATCGACGGGGGTATTACCGAAACGCTAGACTCCTTCCTGGAGTCGCCGGTGCGGATCTGTGCCGAGGTGCTGATCAATATCCACCACAACCTCCTGGCCAATTCCGGTCCCGCCCAGATCAATCGCATCTACTCCAAGCCCAACGGCTTCAGCCAGTGCCGCAAGTGGCTGAGCGTACAGATGCTGGAGGCCGAGCGACTCCCCGTGGCTTCGACGTCGCGGGCCGCCGAGCTGGCCGCGGCCGAGCCGGGGGCCGCAGCCATCGGCTCGGCATTGGCCGGCGAACTCTACGGTCTGCAGACGCAGTTCGCCAACATCGAGGACAACCCGAACAACACCACTCGCTTCTTCGTGATGACTCGCGAGTCGGCCCGGCCCACCGGCGACGACAAGACGGCCATGATGTTCACGACCGCTCACCAGGTCGGTGCCCTCGCCTCGGTGCTGGATACGTTCCGTGATCACGAATTGAACCTGACTCATATCGACAAGCGCCCGTCGCGACGCGTCAACTGGGAGTACTACTTCTTCGTCGATCTGCTCGGCCACGAGGAGGACGAAAACGTCCGGAACGCCATCGACGCGGCCCGAGCGCATTGCGTTCAGATGACTGTTCTGGGTTCGTTTCCACGGGCGCACGAGGTGTTGTGACGTGCGCGGGACGCAAGACAAGTCGCTTCGCGACCGTCGCAAGTCACAAGTCGCATGTATCAAGTGGTGAGAATCTCAAGTCGGGGAGGCCAAAGGCATCGTGTTAGAGCGGTTTGAATCCAAACTTAGCGTCCTGAACTGACGACAGCCGCGCCTGGCTTTGTCGTGCTGCATCGACGACCCGCAGCGGGGTCGCCTGCTTCGCCGACGTTCAGGACGCGACGTTTGGATTCAAAACGCTCTAAACCACCGCCCCTAAATTGTGACTTTGACCACTTGGGACCTTCAAGTCGACTCGCGGGTCGTTTGGCGACTCGCGAGTCGACCCCCCCCTCGTACGTGTACGCAGGTTTTCCAGGACATTCATAAAGTTGATGTAACTGTCGTACGGTGAGTCGTACGGGTTGAAGTACTTGTGGATGTCGCCATCGGCGAAGTACTTCGTGCACATGTAGTAGAAGTGGTCGGAGGTCGTCAGGCGCCTCCAGTCAGCCAGAACCTGTTCGTCGCCGGTGGCCTTGACCGGGTCCTCGAGCTTGTACAGCTCATGCAGCGAGTTGGACTGCATGGCATTGCCCAGCCACGCGGAGAGGTCGCGCTCGGTGTCGGCCCAGCTGATCACGTGCGGCACGTCGTAGTCTCCGACCGGTGGGTGGCTCTCGATGCACTCGCTGGGCGTCCTGAAGTCGTTGGCACCGGTCGCAAGCAGTTTCTCCGGCAACGCCTCTATGAAGTCGAAGATGCCCGTCTCGGCCCACTGGTGCTCGCCGAACGTCTCGTAGTCCATGAATAGGTTGCAGACGTACCCGTTGCCGTTGATCTGGTGAACCCAGTCGACGAATTTCTCGGTGGTCAGCGGCCACTCGTTCCAACTGCGATTCGAGAACCGGAAGGCGATGTCGTCGCTGAGGCGATAATTCTTCAAAAGAAGCGACACGCGATCGAATCCGGGCGGGTGATAGAGAAAGTTCGGTGACCGGTAGTCGAGGATGTGGTCGGCGCCCTCGGTGACGATCCCGCGAAACCGGCCCCAGTCGGCGATGGTTCGGGCCAGATCGTTGTTGTAGATCAACTCCGTATTGCGGAACACGCACGGCGTCTGCCCGAACAGCCGCTCCATCAGCTTGCGGTGAAGTTCAACCTGGGCCCGGAACTCATGTTTGCTGAATAGCAGCGAGAGACTGTGGTAATAGGTCTCGTTGAGAAACTCGACACAACCCGTGGAGGCCAGCTCCTGCAGCAGTTCGATGACCTTCGGGCAGTGGGCCTGAAGCTGTTCGATGACGCAACCGGTGATCGAGTAGGCCACTCGAAACTGTTTGCCGTGCCTGCGTACCAGGTCGAGAATCAACTGTGTCGCGGGCAGATAGCACTTATCGGCGACCTTGCGCGCGATCTGGGCGTTGGCTTCCTCGTCGAAGTAGTCCGCCTTGCTGTCGAAGACGCTGTATCGACGCAGGCGGTGCGGCTGATGAATCTGAAAGTAGAAGCAGACCGAAGCCATGTGGCGATCATCCGAGAAAGTGCGTCGCATGCAGACGCGGGTAACGGTCGCCGCGGTCACCCCCCGTGGATATACTATCCGATTCGGGTGAGATGCGTGTTAACATGATGCCCAGCAGCAGCGAGATTCGCCGGCAATTCATCG
>CAUZBA010000279.1:0-4843 GCA_963577635.1 Phycisphaerae bacterium | reverse complement strand
GATTCGGAGTATTCGGCAAGAACGGTTCGGGCAAGACGACGCTGTTGCGCGTGATCGCCGGCCTGGAGCGGCGGTTCGCCGGGAGGTGTTCACTCGACGTCAGGAAGAAGCAGATCGTTTTCGTCGCGCAAAGCGTCTTTCTTTTTCGCGGCACCGTCCTGTTCAACGTGATGTACGGCCTGCGTGCCCACGGATTGGGCCACACGCTGGCGGAATCCCGGGCACTGCAATGGATGGACCTGCTCGGGATCCGCGGTCTTGCCAGTGCCAGTGCCGAGCGACTGTCAAGCGGTGAGCGAAGACGGACGGCGCTGGCGCGGGCCTTCGCGATCGAGCCGGATGTCCTGCTGCTCGACGAACCGCTGTCCGACATGGATGAGGAAGGCGTCGGCCGCGTGAAAAAGGGTCTCGATGAACTGGCGGGCGCCACGGTCCTGATCGCGTCGCCGACGGGACTGCCCGAGGGCTTCTGTCTTCGAGAACATCAGTTTACATAACGCTCTGAACCCGCACGGCGCAATACTTGAAGGCCGGGATCTTGCCGTGTGGGTCCAGCGCATCGATCGTCAGCAGGTTCGCCGCGGCTTCGCGAAAGTGGAAGGGGATGAACACGCTGCCCGGGGCCACCGCCGTGTCGGCGCGGCTCTTCAGCGTGATCGCGCCTCGGCGTGAGCTGACGGTCACCGGCTCGCCGTCGCCGGTGCCCAGGGCTGCGAGGTCGTCAGGATGGATGCTGACACGGGCCTCGGGCTCGATCGCATGCAGCACTTTGGCGCGCCTCGTCATGGTTCCGGTGTGCCAGTGTTCGAGGAGCCTCCCGGTATTCAACACAAACGGATAGTCGTCGTCAGGCAACTCCGCGGAAGGCATGACGTCGCAGGGCACGAGCTTGCCGCGGCCCGAAGGGAACGATTCGCCGAACAGGACCTGAACCCCGCCGTCGTGCTTCGGGTCGGGGCACGGCCACAACTTCCCGTCATTACCCAGAACGTCGTAGTTCAACCCCTCGTAGCTGCTGGTCAGCGCGGTGTACTCGTCGAAAATCTCCCGCGGCGATTCGTATCGCATCGTGTAGCCCATGCGCGTGGCGATGTCGCAGATCACCTGCCAGTCGAGTCGGGCTTCCCCGGGTGAGACAAGCGCCGTGCGTCCGATCTGGACGCGGCGGTCGGTGTTCGTGTAGGTGCCGGTCTTCTCCATGAAGCTCGATGCGGGCAGGATCACGTCGGCGAATTCGGCGGTCTCGGTCAGGAAGATGTCCTGCACCGCAAGAAATTCGAGGTGGCTCAGCGCCTTGCGGACCTTGTTGATGTTGGGGTCGCTGAGGAATGGATTCTCTCCCATCATAAGCATGCCGCGAATCGTGCCGGCCAGAGCCCCCTGCATGATTTCGACGACCGTCAAGCCGGGATTCGGGTCGAGCGGCACGCCCCAGGCGGCTTCAAACTTTTTCCGGATGCGTTCGTCACCCACCGGCTGGTAGTCCGGATAGACCATGGGGATCAGGCCGGCATCCGAGGCGCCCTGGACATTGTTCTGCCCGCGAAGGGGGTGCAGACCCGTGCCCGGACGGCCGACGTTACCCGTAATCAGGCACAGCGAGATGAGGCAACGGGAATTGTCGGTGCCGTGCGTGTGCTGGCTGATGCCCATTCCCCAGAACACCATCATGGCGTTGGCCCGGCCGATCGTCCTCGCGACCTCGCGAATCGTGTCGGCGCTGATGCCGCAGATCTTCGCGGCTCGCGGCGGCGCGTACTGCTCGACGACGCGACACAGGTCGTCGAAGCCCGACGTGCGATCGGCAACGAACGCGTCGTCGCACAGATTTTCGTCGATGATTACCTGCATGAGCGCGTTGTAGAACGCCACGTCCGAGCCGGGCTTGATGCGGCAGTACCTCCAGGCGTGATCGGCGATGTCCGGGCGCCGCGGGTCGACGACGATGAGTCGTGTGCCATTCGCCGCCGCCTGCTTGAAGAACGTGGCGGCCACGGGGTGGTTGGCCGTTGTGTTCGTACCGGCGAGCAACGCGACATCGGCGTGCTTCACATCGCCGAATGTGTTGGTGACGGCGCCGGATCCGATGGTCTCCATCAGGGCTGCCACGGATGAGGCGTGACACAGACGCGTGCAGTGGTCCACGTTGTTGGTTCCGAACGCGGTGCGCACCAGCTTCTGGAACAGGTAGGCCTCTTCGTTGCTGCACTTGGCCGAACCGAAACCCGCCAGGGCGCCGGGGCCGTGGTGCAGGCGAATGCGATTCAGTTTCTGCGCTACCAGATCCAGTGCTTCATCCCAGGTCGCCTCGCGAAACGCGGGAAGGACCTGGTCGTAGTCGACGATGCCGCCGGGCTTGCGGCTTGCACTTCCGCGGTCGCCGCGCACATCATCCGAGAGCGGTCCCTTGGGGTACGCCGTTTCGCGGCGGATCAGCGGGACCGTCAGGCGTTGGGCATGCGATGTGTAGTCGAAGCCGTACCGCCCCTTGACGCACAGGCGAGTGTGGTTCGAACCGCCGTCGCGGCCGTCGACGTACGCGATCTGGTTGGAGGTCTCGTCCACGTGATAGGTCAGCGCGCAGCCCACGCCGCAATAGGGGCAGACCGAGTCCACGGGTTTGAGCGTCCCACGGGGCGTCGCCGCGACGGTGACGGGCTTGTGGGTCAACGCGCCGGTCGGACATGCCGCGGCGCATTCGCCGCACGAGACACAGGTGCTCTGGCCCATCGGCACGTCGAGGTCAAAGCCGATCCTCGACTCGTAACCTTTACCCGTGCGGCCGATGACGTCGTTAACTTGAACTTCGTCACAGGCCCTGATGCAACGGTCGCACAGGATGCACGCCTGGTGGTCCACGGCGATGACCGGCGAAGAATCATCGCGCCCGCGCGGCGACTCGTTGCCGGTCGGCTTTGGGAACCTGCTGGGGAACCGGCCATGGTGAACGCCGAGAGACTCAGCGAGCTCGAACAACTGATTGTCGGCCGTTGTCGTTGCCCTCGCGTCGTGCTCGACCGGGCGTTGGTCGCTGAGAAGCAACTCCGTGAGCATGCGCCTGTGCCGATCGATCTTTTCGCCGCCGGTCGCCACAGACATTCCAGGCTCAACCGTTCGCTGGCACGCCGGCGCCAGGACACGTCCGCCGACGTCGACGACGCAGACACGACAGACACCGACCGGGCGCAGCCCCGGATCGTGACACAGGACGGGCACGTCGATGCCCGCCTGGCGCGCCGCGTTCCAGATCGTCGTGCCCTCGGGCACGTGCACCGTGGTTCCGTCGATCGTCAGTTCGATGGATTCCGCCAAGGGTGAACTCCGAAGCGCTGCCTCTGAGGCGATCGGGGATCCGGTCCCGGATTACATTGGGCAGCGTAGCACTGACCGTTACGCATGGTATCTGCCGTCGATTGTATCGCCGCAGATCTGCCTATCGAAGAGATCTTCCGTTTCCGCGAATATTTCCCGGGCGTGCCGTTCGGCCTCTGGTGAGTTGCAACAGCTCAGGTACAGGATGCGCCGCGATGGCGAGGGGAATCGCCGGGCGTATCCGAAGTGGCCACCGATGACGTCGATCAGCGTCTGCGCCGATATCTGTTCACCATCGGTCAATGCACGGACGCGTTCGATCCGGTGAACGTGTGCGGGATCAAGCGGCTTGCCGATCGCGTCCAGCGACAGGACCAGGACGCACAGGTTGCCGCCCGGCGGATAGACCGGCTCATCCTCGCCGGGTGCCTTGAGCAGGCGCTTGCGTGCACCATCGGCCTTGACCACGACCACGGCCCGCGGCACGGCGTCGCGGATCTTCTCAACGGTTTGCGGCTCGAAGCCGCGGTGCATGTTGGTGCCGAGATTCGATGCCACCAGGACGGCGCGACTGTCCTGGCCGATCATTGCCGCAAGCGCGCCTGGCCAATCGTCACACTCATCCGCCACCACCGTGGCAACATCGGTTCGCTGCACGTTTCGATGCAGGTTTGTCGTGCTCGTCAGCACCACCTGCCGCCCGGCCGCAACGAGCTCATCGCTCAGTCGATACATCAGTGTGTGCTTCCCCCCGGCGCCGATCACCGACACGACGTCACCGTCACGCGGTTGCAGCAAGTCACAAAGGTTGACATAGGACTCAAGCAATCTGGAATTCCGGACAACAGGTGTGACAGGATAACAGGATCGACAGGACGATTGGATTGTTCAGAAAGGATTCTGAGTCGTGTCGTCGATCGATTGTCTCCAAATCGCTCAGAAAGAGCGGTCAGCAGATTCGAAACCAGAAGACCACCGATCCGCATCCGATCACAAACCCGTGATCCAATCCTGTAGATCCTGTGATCCTGTCAACTCCCCCGGTCCCCGTCTTCACGCCAGGCCCGCGTCAGACAGTGCCTTCTCGTAGTCCTCGGGCCGGTTGCAGTTGCGCAGTGAATTAAGCTCCGGATCGGCGCCGAGCAGTTCGTCACGGGTGACGATGCGCGTGTCGACGGCGTCGAACAGGAATCGTGGTCGCAGGCGGTCGGCGGCGAGCATGGCGTCAACGTCATCGAGAACATCCAGGCGATAGACCGCCGACAGCGGATGGTGAAACTCATCGACGAGTGGCACGGCGATTCGGTGGCCTGCGAGAAGTCCCACGATGCATTCGACGAATTGCGGGCGCAGCAGCGGCACGTCGCAGCTGGTGGCGAACGCCGAGTCGCAGCGACCGGTCAGGGCACGAAGGCCGGCGGCAAGACCCGCAAGCGGGCCCCGGTCGGCCACCTCATCGTGGGCGACCGCGACCTGCGGAGGCAACGGCGGCAACTCCTGGCCAGGAGCGCCGACGACAACGATCGGATCC